>DATEBC010000252.1:0-18411 GCA_035288065.1 Sedimentisphaerales bacterium
CAGCAGCGCAGAAGCCTATCCGACCCTGCGGGCCGGCATCCAACCACACGCCGACAATCAAAGCCGCCTTTGTTCGGCGTAAAGAGGACTACGGAATGTTATGGCCCGGCGCGGTTTACGACGGCCAGGCCGCAAGAAAAATGTACACCGGCCAAATCAAATCAACCGCCGAGAAACTTAGCGCAAAGCTCGACCTCCGCACCGACCCGATCTACAGCCTCGCAGAGGCCGAGACCTGGGTAGCCGAAGCCGAAAACGCAAACGTCGATGGTCTCTTCCTGGTCGTTTTAGACCGCCAGAAGCACTCCTGGCCAACCGCCGAGAAGGTCGCCGCAAGCAAAATCCCCTCCATTGTCTTCTCACCGCTCGGCACGTCCTTCACCACTAACACAGTCAACCTCGCCCAAACGCCGGGCTGCGTCGTCTATGCCACAAATGAATTCGCACAGGCCGCATACGGAATCAAGATGCTCGCCGCCGCGGCAAGAATCCGGCGCACCCGATGCGTCGTCATCAGCGGAGAAAAACGCTACGATGCCCCATTAGCCGACCTCGGCATCTCCCTCCGCCACGTCCCCGCAAATACGTTCATCGACGAATATAACCGCACAGCCGAGACACAAGAGATTATCGCGATGGCCGACGACTACATCCGCCGGGCGCGCAGACAGACCGGCTGCACCAGACAGGACGTCATAAACGGCGTCAAAAGCTATTACGTCGCAGGAAAAATCCTCGAAGCAGAGCAGGCCGACGCAATCACAATGGACTGCCTCGGCGCCCTCGGCAAAATCAAAGTCTCGCTGCCCTGCATCGCGTGGTCACGAATGAACGATGACGGCATCCCGGCGGCATGTGAGGCCGACGTCGGCGCCGTCGCCGCCCATACAATAGTCCAGTGCCTCTTCGACCGGCCCGGCTTCCAGCAGGACCCCGTCGCCGACACCGCCGACGACACGATAATCGGCGCCCACTGCTCCTGCCCGACGGCGCTGAACGGCTTCGGCACGCCGCCGGAGCCATTCGATCTAATGCACCACCACGGAAACCGTGACGCCGTCCCCAGGCCGCTCTGGAAGATAGGCCAGCGGGCAACTGCCATCGACGTATTGCCCGGACAAGCAGACCGGAAGTCCGTCGTTCTGATTTCCGCCGGAACTGTCATTGAGAATATGGATGTGCCCCCATCCGGAGGATGCGTCGTCTCCGTAAAAATCAAGTTCGACGGCGGCCAGGAAGTCCTAAGCTTCCCCGGCTTCCACCAAATATTCTTCTACGGCGACTACAAAGACCAGCTCCGAGACTTCTGCCAACTATTTGGACTCGAAGCCCAGGTCGTTTGATAGATCAACCGCCGCGGCTGCAGTATGAAGAGACCCCTCACTTGCCCGGCTCTACGATTATCGCCCTGCCCAAATACAAAGTCGAGCAAACCCGCCTAAGGCGGGCTTGCTCGACCGGATTGCATTAATTATGACGGCGGCAAGAGAGGGCCGCTACCGCCCTACGCTTCCGGTGCGCTGGGCCTTGCGCATACGACGGCGATTCTTTTCCGACGGCTTCTCGTAATATGCTACGCGTTTCATATCCCTGATCAAACCCTCTTTCTCACAAAGCTTCTTAAAACGCCGCACCATTTGCTGAACCGATTCGCCTGCTCGCGATTTTACTCGTAACATAAAGAAGAAAGCCTTTCTCGTGCCCAACAGCCGACTAATTCCGTTCTTTCGACACGGATTTACACAGATTAACACGGTAGTCACATTAAAACTTGACCCCAAAACGGTCAGTTAGAGAACAATACTAATTCTCGTCAAAACGCGACAAGCGGATAAGAGTAATCAGATTAACTGCCCTTTTCAAGACAAAAATTTGAAACTGCGATTGTTTTTTGCCAAGAACCGCCCTATGTCCGATAAAACCGGCATCTCAACCGAAAACGGCCACATTGCCACAATATCGCCGGTTTTCTTGAATAATCTTGCAGCCTATGCTACAATAAGGCGAAGTCTTTTGGAGGTACGTTATACTTGGACAGACTGCGTCAGACGCTGAGAGTAGCCAAAGAGCGGGCCATCCTCGTCGCAGCCGTTACCAGCAGGTTCGCCGAAACCGACGACCTGGCTGAACTTGCCGCGCTCGCGCGAAGCGCCGGGGCTGTCGTTGTGGACCGGTTTCAACAGAAAATTCGCAAAATCAACGCGTCAACTTACCTCGGAAAAGGCAAGGTCGAGGAACTGGCCCGAAGAGTCAAGAGATTCAACGCCGATGTAATAATCTTCGATAACAACCTCTCGCCGGCCCAGATCCGCGACCTCGAAGAGATCACGCAAACCAAGGTCTTAGACAGAAGCGAGCTGATCTTAGACATCTTCGCGGCAAGGGCAAAGACAAGACAGGCCCAATTACAGGTCGATCTCGCCCAGCTCGAATACATATACCCGAGATTAACTCGAATGTGGTCACACCTCGATTCAGTCGCCGGAGCAGGAGGCGCTACCGCCGCAGGAACAGTGGGCGCCATCGGAACAAGAGGAACCGGAGAGCAGCAGCTCGAAATCGATAGAAGGCTCGTCACAAAGAAAATCACAGAGCTAAAACACCAGCTTGCTGAAATCGACAAACGCAGAATCCGAGAGATCGACGGACGCAGAGGACTCTTCAAAATCTGTCTCGTAGGATACACCAACGCCGGAAAAAGCACCCTCTTAAACACCCTTACCGACGCCGGCGTGCTCGTCGAGGACCGACTCTTCTCGACTCTCGACACGCGCACAAGAAAATGGACCCCCGCAAGAGGCGTCGAGGTCCTGCTCAGCGACACCGTCGGATTCGTGAGAAATCTGCCCCACCAACTGGTCGCATCTTTCAAGGCTACCCTCGAAGAGACCGTAAACGCCGACCTGCTCATCCACGTCATCGACGCATCCAACGGCGACGCCTTAAAGCAGATAGATTCCGTCAACGCCGTCCTGGCCGAAATCGGCTGCGGCAAGCATCCCGTCCTGAAAGCCCTCAACAAAGTTGACGTCGTCGGCAAGCTCGGCCTGCTCGAAACACTCCAAATCCTGTTCCCCGATTCAGTAAGCATCTCCGCCAAGACAGGGCTCGGCATCGACGTGCTTGGCCGGGCCGTCGTAAAAATACACATGGGCGACCAAATCAATATCCGCCTGACCTGCCACCAGTCGAACGGAAAAATCCAAAGCTTCCTCCGCACCCACGCACGAATCACAAAAGAAGACTACTCCGATTCCGAAGTAACAATAGAGGCAACAATAGGAAATAGCCACCTCCTGCCTCTAAAATCCCTAAACCCAATATCCCTCCAAGTCCTATAAACCAGACGCCTCCCACTATTGTCTTATCAGACCCCCGGCATCAGCGATGCGGTGGGTAATGCCTGGAGCCTGGCTGAATCTGGCTTCGGCTGGTGGCTGATGAAATCAAAAATACGTCGCCGAAGTCGCAGACGCGCCTCTGGCGGACCGACTCCTTATTGTAAAGGCTTCAAGGCCTCGGCAAAATTGCGGGTTAGCCCCTTCTCCTCTTTTTTTCTTGCAATTTACGCGGATAATGTGCTATATTTATGTTGTTCGGGCAAACGCCTTGCGAACCCGCACAAGGCGGCCATAAGCATTTTCTGTAGGCTGTGCTGTGCACACCTTTTGATTCTCGATTGCCGTTACGAACAAAATGGTTGATTGCCTTCGGAGGTCAAACATGACTAGTTCCAGTCAGAGCCGTTTTGAATTACTGTCGATTGATGAAATTGAGCTAGACTTAAAAAATCCTCGCATTGCGAAATGGCTTGAGATGTATGGTGAGTCGCCTACAGCGGAGCAGATTGCCCTTGCACTTAGTTCAGGCGCAGGCCAGACAGATGATGCCGGTCCGAGTTTCAGCGCTCTCAAGCAATCTATTATGACGAATCAGGGCATAATTCACCCCATAATTGTGAACAGAGAGGCCGCGGGAAAACTTGTGGTAATTGAGGGCAATACGAGAACGCAGATATATCGCGAATTCAAAGCAAAAGGAGTTAGTGGTTCATGGGATCGAATACCAGCAATGATTTACCAGGAGCTACCCGAAGAAGCGATAGATGCGATTCGTCTCCAAGCTCACCTTGTGGGCGTAAGGCAGTGGGATCCTTATTCAAAGGCGAAGTATCTTAATCATCTTAGGGATAGAGAACATCTGACATTCTCACAGATAGTTGATTTTTGTGGCGGAGACAAGCGGGAAGTCTCCAACTATATATCTGCCTATAATGACATGGAAAATCATTACCGGAAGATACTTGACAGCGATCAGGATTTTGACCCTACTCGCTTCAGTGCTTTTGTTGAACTTCAGACAACAAGAGTGAATGAATCCATTGCCAAGTCAGGCTTCTCAAAGGACGATTTCGCTCAATGGGTACACGAAAGGAAGCTCTTTCCACTAAACACGGTAAGAAAATTACCGCGGATACTTCAAAACGAGCAAAGCCGCAAAATGTTTCTAAGGGATGGCGCACAAGAAGCTTTACGAGTCCTGGATATACCTGATTCTGCGACTATTCTAAAGGATACTACTCTTGAGCAACTTGCTAGAGCGCTGTGCAAGCGGATCAATGAGTTCAGATATGATGACCTTCGACGACTTAAAAGTGACCCTGAAAGCGATGAAGCAGAAATGCTTTTTGATGCGCGGGACGCACTTATCCAATTTTGCGAAGATATTTCTTCTGAAGACGAGTAACATAATGGGCGAGTCTGCAACTCATATTAAGCTGGTAGAAGAACTCTCATCATGGATAAGCGTAGAACTTCTGTATGGAGATTCTGGTCCTATGCTGATAGATCACCCAAATAGCAATAAAGAGGAGCGACCACCAAAAATTGAAGGCTTCATTCCAGATGTTTGTATCCCAAATGGCCCGGGAAACATATTCATAATTGGAGAAGCAAAAACGGCACAGGATTTAGAAAAGAACCACTCGATTGCGCAAATAAGAGGTTTTTTGCGGCGATGCAGTCAAACACCCGAGAGCATTTTTGTTCTTGCCGTTCCATGGCATATGACCAGACTCGGCAAGAATATGCTTCGGTATCTGAAAGATCGTATTGGGGCAGATAATGTAAGAACAGAAGTCCTTGAACGCCTTATAGATTAGTTACTAAATATGCTAATGCAAGCACATAAAAATATGGGGACTATCAGTTGCAGCGAATAAATCTGAAAAAAGAACCCTGCTTAGATGCAAAGCACCAATCATTTGCATATCAGATTAAAGCATTAAAAGCAATTCAGGATGCTGAATATGCTGCGGTATTTCATGAACAGGGACTTGGAAAATCAAAAATCGCAATTGACCTGATGCTTTATTGGCTTGAAAGAAAAGAAGTAGATACCGTTCTATTTGTTGTCAAGAAAGGTTTGATCGCTAATTGGCAGAGCGAACTTATCAAGCACACGCACATGACGCCAAAGGTTCTGACACAGAGTCGAAATGCAAACTTCTTTGTCTTTAATAGCCCCGCGAGATTGATGCTGGCGCATTATGAGGTTCTTAAATCTGAGCAAGAGCGTTTTCAACTATTCCTGAAGTCCCGAAATGTAGGGGCAATACTTGATGAATCCACGAAAATTAAGAATCCCACTTCTGCCATAACCAAGTCCTTGTTCCTACTTGCACCACTGTTTAAGAAAAGGATTATAATGACAGGGACACCTATTGCTAATAGGCCGTTTGACATTTGGGCACAAATTTATTTTTTAGATCAGGGGAAAAGTTTGGGGGAAACTTTCCCTGAGTTTAAGCGCCATGCCAATCTTACAAATAGTCTAAGCGAAAATAGGCAGGAGCAGGATGAATTTGAAAGATATTTAGGAGAAATTTTTGGAAGAATTAGTGGATTCACTGTGAGAGAGACAAAAAACAGTAATGTCATCGCTCTCCCTAATAAAACAATAAGAAAAGTGGTATGTGAATGGGAGCGAAATCAATATGTCTTATATGCTCAGATTCAGAAGGAAATGCGAGCGACAGTTATCAAGAACGGCGTGCCTACTCAAGATGATTCTGATGAGATACTAAAAAGAATGCTTCGTCTTGTGCAAGTGGCATCAAACCCAAAGCTCATTGATGAAGGCTATACAGGAGCTCCAGGTAAAGTAGAACATCTGATGGATATTGTAGAAGATATCTGCCGTAAGAATCAGAAGTGTATTGTTTGGACTTCTTTCACGCAAAATGCAGATTGGCTTTCGCAAGAGCTTACACGATACGGAACAAAAAAGGTCCATGGAAAAATGAACATGGATCGTCGTGATGCCGGGATAAATGCTTTTCTGCACCAAGACAATGTTCGCGTCTTAGTAACAACGCCCGGGGCTGCCAAGGAAGGCTTAACATTAACAGTAGCAAATCATGTCCTCTTTTATGATCGTACATTTAGTCTTGATGATTACTTGCAAGCTCAAGATCGTATCCATAGAATATCACAGACTCGCGAGTGTTTTGTCTATGATTTCATAATGAAGGAATCAATTGATGAATGGGTAGACCTTCTGTTGGAATGTAAAATGCTTGCAGCACAATTGACGCAGAGAGATATTTCCATCGGATACTATAAAAACCGTATGTCCTATGATTTCGGCACGATTATCAGGAATATTTTGAACATAAAATGAAACTACCGAACATTAGCTAAAAAAAAGGAGCAAAGTTGTGATGGCTTCTAAAGAACCTGTTCTATCAACATTAACGCTTAAAGGTGATGAGATTGCCGTAGAGACATGCCTTATGAACCAGGAAGAATTACGGTTCTTTCCTGAAAATCCAAGAATATATTCCTTTGTAAATGCCGGAGAAGAAGATGAACCGTCACAGTCTGCTATCCAAGAGCGTTTAGCCGAGCTAGACCATGTAAAGCAATTAGTTCAATCAATCAAGGCAAATGGCGGTTTGCTGGACCCGTTAATTGTTCGTGCTGGCGATAACATTGTATTAGAAGGTAACAGCCGTTTGGCTGCTTATCGATTACTTTGTCAAGGGAATGCTATTAAATGGGGCAAGGTCAAATGCACTCTTTTGCCCGAGGATATCAGCGAGGATCATGTTTTCGCCTTGCTTGGTGAATACCATATAATAGGAAGAAAAGATTGGGCTCCTTATGAGCAGGCTGGTTATCTTTGGCGTAGAAACAAAAAGCATAATGTTAACACAGACCAAATGGCAAAAGAGATGGGCATGTCCGAGCCCAAAATCATCCACCTCATTCGTGTATATGACTTTATGTTGAATCATTCTGAAAACTCGCCGCAACGTTGGAGTTATTATGATGAATATCTAAAATCCAGGAAGATTGCACACGCCAGAGAGCATTTGTCTGATTTAGACACAGTTGTTGTGCAGAAGATTCAGAATGGAGAGATTCCAAAGGCTGCAAACATTCGCGATAAGCTTTCCAAGATATGTGGATTGAAGGGAAAAGATAAAGGGAAAATCCTCAAGAATTTTGTAAACAATTCTTGGTCTCTTGATGAATGTCATGAACGAGCAATTTCAGGTGGCATGAATAATGCATTTTATCAGCGTCTTAACAAATTTCGTACCCAAATATGTGATCCAGATACTAAGAGTCTGATCAAGAAAATGACTAAGTCTCATCGAGATAAATGTGTATATGAACTCAAACACATCAGGAAACGCGTCGCTGATCTATTGAAGATGCTTGAAGAGAAACAATAGCATATTTCAATAAGGTTGACTCATCACAATTACCAGGAATTTCATGTGGCAAAGATATTGCTAGTTGAGCCGAAATATAGATCAAAGTTTCCTCCCTTAGGTCTGATGAAAATTGCCACTTACCATAGAGGTATTGGCGACTCGGTTATCTTTGTGCGGGGAAACGATAAGGAGATAAGGGAACTATTGTGGGATAGAATATATATCTCTTCACTTTTCACGTGGGATCTTCCGAAAACCGTAGAATCCGTGAGATACTATAACGGATCTGTCCAATCGGTAAAAGATATTTATGTTGGCGGTGTGGGTGTAACTCTTTTACCTGAGTATATCAGGGACCAGGTACAATGCACCGTTATCGAAGGACTGATAGATAAGCCAAATATGCTTGGTCGCGGATCCCGTGCGATTGCGAAAATTATTCCTGATTATGATATATTGCACGCCATAGATTATGAATATTCTCCTGAAAACGCGTATTTTCTGAAGATCACCAAAGGGTGTGTTCGCTCCTGCAAGTTCTGCGCAGTACCGAAACTGGAAAAGGAATTCGGCTATTTGACGGATTTGACGAGACAGGTTAAGCAAACGATCAAGGCGCATGGCGAAAAGCAACACATGGTGATAATGGACAACAATATTCTGGCGATTCATGATTTCGACAAACGCATCGCGGATATTCGCGCTCTGGGCTTTGAGCGCGGTGCGAAGCGAAACGGACGCCAACGAACGGTGGACTTCAATCAAGGAATTGACGCACGTTTGATTGCAAAGAATCCATCGTTGGCGCATGCCTTAGGAACAATCGCCATGAAGCCGGTCCGGCTCGCTTTCGATTTCCTGTCACCCAAGATGGAACGCGACTATCGGAAGTCGATTGCCTTATTGAGCGAACAGGGATTTTCTTCGTTTACGAACTACATGCTCTACAATTACAATGACACACCCGAAGACTTCTATCGTCGGCTTGAAATCAACACAGAACTGAACAATAAACATGGTGTGCGCATCAGCGGTTTTCCCATGCGATATATCCCGATTACCGACACGCAAAGGGGGCATGTGTCGCCCAAGTGGAAATGGCGATGGTTACGGGGGATTCAATGCGTTTTACAAGCCACACGTGGGGTAGTAAGCCCCAATCCGGCGTTTATCAAGGCGGCATTTGGAAGAAACGAACGAGAGTTTTTTGAAATTATCTCCATGCCCGACCGCTATATTATCTACCGCAAATATTACAAGAATAAAGGGGCGAGCGATTGGCAGAGACGTTTCCGACGGCTTTCCGACTCGGGACGGACAGAGTTTCTTGACCTGCTGGCGCGTCTCAACAAAGACCGAAAAAGAAACCAGACAATTGCCAAACTTAAAGAACACCGTGCCCTCATCGAACACTACTATCCAAGCAGTAAACAAACTATGAACTAGGGACAGCGCGGCACTTTAAAAACCCGGCAATTTGTTCTGATTCTCTTGATTGACTACCCGGTCTTACTTTAGGCACTTTAGTTCACTTCTCCTCTCCTCTCCGCATTCACTCATCTACTCATGGTCTTACATGCATCTAAGGCACCCCACCTACTCTTTAACATTTCCCTTGACATCTAACTTGCAATACGGTACAATACCTATATAACACGTTGAAATCATAGATTCAATCGTTATTTATGGAGGCTTCAATCATCATAACCGTCAACCGCCCAAAATCCCGAAATTCCCTGGTCCCCTGTTGTCCTGATCTCCTCCAACCTGATCCCCTGATAACCCGATCCCCTTCTGCATCTCCGGCTCCTATATTCCGTCCCCTCTCCAACTTGCCTATCCAGCCCAGCTTGCTAGAGAATTATGATGTTATTGCGCAAAACAAACCCAATTTTCAAAACGCAGAAATCACCGTAACCTCTTATGCCAAAAAGACTTATCCCAATATTCCGCTCCGCTCCGCCCGAAAAAACAAACCCAATCAAACCCAATCCCCCCGCCTACTAACTAAACGGGATTTTTTATTTGAAACAACAAATCCAATATTGTACAATAGTATTAATCCAGGGAGGTGTGATGAAGAGTCCGCCGGTTCCTGCAGGGCTGCCATCACTGTAAGGAAAGGGATGATTCCGCCATCGGGCCAACCAGCCCAACAGAGGCTGATTTTGCGCCCGAGAAATTCATAGCTCGCAGGATGATAATGAGCGCGACAATGCTTGCAAGACGAACCCAAAGCACGGTCCTTCCAAGCCTGCTTATAGGCCTCGGCTGGGTTCTGCTGGCATGGAACGTCATTGCATTGATAACCGGAACCGCTCACCTCGGCCGGGCAAATCTCGCCCAAAAAGCCGCCGAGACCCTCTCGACGCATCTGATACACTCGATGATGCTTGTCGCCGCCGCAATCGCCCTCAGTCTCGTGGCATATCTGCACTTCAAGCAAGGCTACTCACGGACCACTATCATCGCCGCAGCAATAATCATAGTCCTGGCCTTCACTCTTCTTTTCCCCGCAAACTCGCCGGCCTCGGCAGTCCGATACGCCACAGACGCCAATGCCGTAGATGGCCGAAATCCCGAAATCTATGCCGACGGACTCGTAACAGGAATACTATTCAGCGACGACAGACCCGCCGCCGTCGTCGGCTCACAAGTCCTCTACGAAGGAGACATCAAACAGGGTGTTACCGTCGTCAAAATCACAAAAGAAAAAGTCCACTTCGAGAAAAACGGCAGGCTGTGGACGCAGCAAGTCCAGGAAATCCCCCCGCGCTATTGGAAATAGCCCGGGCCAGAATCCCCAAGATTGCACTGGCCCGGCCTCCAATATCCCACTATCATAAACCTCGAAGATACGCCGTTCAGCCATCATCGAACAACTGGAAAAGCGGTCTATAGTTGGCCCGCGTCGCAGGTACCGAGCGATCGAAAAATAGCCGAACCAAACGAGGCGCAAAGTGATTCAAGATACCACCAATACCGTAGCTCACAATAAGACTATCCCACCCCGGATCCGAACAAAGCCCTCCTCCAGTATCGCCTGCAGGGTGGCAGCCTCCCCCAAGGGGGGGATGGCGTGCCGCGACGCTAAACTCGTCATCACGCTCCTGCTGCTGATTTTCATCCTTGCCCTCTCGCGTCTCGCCAAAGCCGAGAATTGGCCCGCATGGAGAGGCCCCCGAGGAGACGGCACAAGCATCGAGAAAAACATCCCCGTCGAATGGAGCAATACGCAAAATGTCCTCTGGAAGACGCCTCTGCCGGGCAAAGGGCACGCATCCCCAATAGTCTGGGAAGACCGAGTTTTCCTCGTCACGGCCATCGAGCAGAGCTCGGAGAGGCTGCTGCTCGCTCTCGACCGGACAGACGGCAAAATCACCTATCAAAAAGTCGTCCTCGTCGCCCCATTCGAGCGGATCCACAATCTCAACAGCCATGCATCCTCGACACCCGCCACCGACGGCCAAAGGATTTACCTGAGCTTCCTCGACCGCGACAAAATGTTCGTCGCCGCTTATGATCTCGAAGGCAACATACTCTGGGAGGTCCGCCCCGGCCCGTTCGCCAGTATGCACGGCTACTGCTCCAGCCCGATCCTCTGGAACGACAAGGTAATCGTGAACGGAGACCACGACGGGCCCGCATACATCGTCGCGCTCGATAATAAAACCGGAAAAACAATCTGGAAAACCCCTCGCCTCAACAATACCCGTAGCTACTGCGCCCCCATTATCCGCCGAATAAGCGACCGCAACCAGTTGATCCTCTCAGGCAGCAAGTGCGTCGCAAGCTACGACCCCGATACGGGCAAGCAGCACTGGATTATCGACGGCCCGACAGAGCAATACGTCGCGTCGCTCGTCTATAACGGCGAGGTGCTCTTTATGACGTGCGGCTTCCCGGACCATTACATCCAGTTGATCGACCCAACAGGCACAGGCAACGTCACAAACACCCACGTAGTCTTCCAAACCGACCAGGACTGCTCTTATGTCCCAAGCCCGATCGCAGAAGGAGAGTACTTCCTCGTCGTCTCAGATACCGGCGTGGCAACATGCTGCGACGGAAAAACCGGCAGAGCATACTGGCGCCAACGCCTGGACGGCCGGCACTCCGCATCACTCGTCAGCGCCGAAGGCCTGGTCTATTTCACCTCGGACAAAGGCCAAACAACGGTCGTAAAGCCAGGCCCCGAATTCAACCTCGTCGCAACAAACAACCTGAACGAGAAAATAGACGCCTCGCCCGCAATTAGCAGCGGAAGAATGTACATAAGAACCTGGAGCCACCTGTACTGCATCGCCAATCCCCAAAAATGACCCCCGCCTACGAAACACCTGCGGAAACCGCTGTATTCTGGATGGAGACTACAATCCGCTGCCAACCTCAAATTATGCAGAATCCGCCCACCGCGGACTTGTTCACAGCCCGGACGCTCGATATACTCGATAATGGCTCTCTGCAATTACAGTGCAATCGCAATTGAACAGCAGGCATAGGTCAATAGGAGAAGATTGTTTATGGGCACAACGTACAAAAGAGGCAGGTCGCGCCGTGAATTTCTTAGGGGTATGGGCCAAACCGTCGCCACTTCAGCTTTCCTGGCCGCCGTATTGCCGCGGATTTACGCGGGCGAGGATAACACAATCAAGGTCGCCCTCGTTGGCTGTGGGGGGCGAGGGGCCGGCGCTGCGGCTAACGCGATGGCCAGCAAGAGCGGCCCAATCAAACTTGTCGCGATGGCCGATATTTTCGCCGACCGGCTCGAGCGCAGCTACAAAGGCCTGATCGACGCCGCCCGTGATCCACGCACGGACGGCTCGGCCGATAGCTGGGTGATGGGCTTCAGGGCCGAGCAGGTCGATGTGCCGCCGGAGCGACAATTCCTCGGCTTTGACGCCTATAAGAAGGCCATTGATTGCCTGGGGCCGAGCGATG
Source organism: Sedimentisphaerales bacterium (assembly GCA_035288065.1). Lineage (GTDB taxonomy): Bacteria > Planctomycetota > Phycisphaerae > Sedimentisphaerales > Anaerobacaceae > JAFGCD01. The sequence goes on from DATEBC010000252.1 coordinate 12,665, forward strand.
TCGTGATACTGACGACGCCCGTGGCGTTTCGCTGGGTGCATTTCAGCTACGCGATTCAAAAAGGCGTCAATGTTTTCATGGAGAAGCCCGTCACTGTGGATGGGCCCAGCACTCGGAAGATGCTCGCTCTTGCGGAAGAGTCCGCCAAGAAGAACCTCAAAGTGGGAGTGGGGCTGATGTGCCGCCACTGCAAGGCTCGGTGGGCCCTTTACGACCGCATCAAGTCCGGGCAGATCGGCGATATTGTGATGATGCGGACGTATCGCCAGCAGGGGCCGGCCGGCTTCACGGGACCGAACCAGAGCAATCTGAGCGAGCTGCTGTGGCAGATAAGGAACTATCTGGGCTTTATGTGGGCCAGCGGCGGGCTGTTTCAGGATTACGTCGCGCACAACGTTGACGAGTGCTGCTGGATGAAGGATGCCTGGCCGATCAATGCCCAAGGCTCCGGCGGGCGATGTCATCGCGGCGACAACGTTGACCAGAACTACGACCACTATGACGTCGAATACACCTTCGCCGACGGGGCGAAGCTTTTTCTCTACGCCCGCAGTATTGCCGGGTGTCGAGGCGAATTCGCCAGCTATGCGCACGGGAGCAAGAGTTCGGCGGTGATCTCGACGCACATGCACACGCCAGCCAAGTGCCGCATCTACAAGGGGCAGGATTTTGCGAAGGAGAATCTCGTCTGGGCGTTCCCGCAGCCGGAGCCGAATCCTTATCAACTCGAATGGGACGAGTTGATCGAGGCCATTCGCAATGACAAGCCCTACAACGAGGCCAAACGCGGGACCGAGGCAGGTCTGGTTACGGCCATGGCCCGCCGCGCCGTCCACACCGGACAAGTCGTGACGTATGACCAGATGCTCGCCTGCGATGAGGAGTTCGCCCCCGATGTGGACAAGCTGACCATGAATTCCCCCGCGCCTGTGCATGCCGGGGCCGACGGCAGATACCCTGCCCCGCAACCCGGAATCCTTAAGAACCGAGAATACTGAGCTGTTGACCGGATATGGTGGGACAAACATTCGTGGGCGCCGTGGCGAAACGCCTGCTATGAAATTGCATTCAAGGCGCCATTCCCTGGATGCTGCTATGAAATTTTCCTGCAATGCCTGCCACTATGCTACAGCCGCAAGACCGGGCATCCCCCGATTCTGCAAAGAGCGCCTATTTCATAAGTTCTCTAAAATCAATGGCTTATGAAGAGGTAAGGGCGTGGCGAAACCTTTAACACTCGTTGTTTCTTTCATTGGATTGCTTCGCCTGGAAAATAGCGGGAAAAAACTTTTTTTTGCTTCCTGCCTGGGCGATTTTGGGTATAATTGCACTGTCGGTACTGTTTCGGGCGTACGCTTAGGGTGCTGGCCATGGACGGCACATTGAGCAACCGACCATTGACGGTGGGCTGGGGATATCCTCTCTCTCCTCTCTCCCTCCGCACCCCAGCCCAGCCGTCCTCTTTGACTTGGAAACTGAGAGAGTATGGGGATTTGAAATTGTGAAAACCTTAGCCCGCCAATCAAACATCATAAAGCTTATGCAAATTGTCTGCTTCTCGCTGTTCGTGCATAGTTCCCGGGTGCACGCGATGGAGGCAACCGCCGCAAGCGCAGCCTCCTGGCAGGTGGGCGCGCCGATCGTGACCTACTGGTGCGGCCTGGCGCTCACCGATGCCGTCGCCGAGCAGATGCTCGAAGGAGGCTTCAACGTAGTCTGGTGCCGCGACGAAAACGAGCTCAACATCGCGCACCGTCACGGGCTTCGCGGTCAACTCCACAACGACCTGCTAACGCCCGCGTCGCTGGATGACCCCAAGCGCCGCGAGCAGCTTGACGCACTTATCGCCCGTGTAGCCAAACACCCGGCGCTTTACTCTTACTACATTATTGACGAGCCTAATGCCTCGCAGTTCCCCGCGCTCGGCAGGTTGGTGGCGTATCTGCGACAGTGCGACCCAGCGCACTTAGCCTACATCAACCTGTTCCCGACTTATGCCAGCAACGAGCAGCTCGGAACCCAAGGCGACGTGGCGACAGCCTACAGGGAGCACCTCCGCCTTTACGTCGAGCAGGTCAAACCCGCGCTAATCAGCTACGACCATTACCAGTTCAGGCTCAAAGACGACAGCGACCAATACTTTCTGAACTTGGCGATGATCCGGCGTGCCGCGCAGGATGCGGCCATGCCCTTTCTCAACATCGTCCAGGCCTGCACCTGGGCGCCGACCGCCATGCGCGTACCCAATGCCAACGAGCTTCGCTACTTAGTCTATTCCACGCTGGCCTACGGCGCGCAGGGAATCAGCTATTACGTATATGCCTGCGCCAACCACCAGGGCAGCATCGTCGGCCTGGACGGTACGCCCGGACCTCTCTACGATGCCCTCAAATCCTACAATCGCGAATTTGCCGCCGTCGCCGCCGAACTCCAGCCGCTCCGCTCGCTCGGCGTGCACCACACATTGATGCGGGAGCCGGGCTGCGAGCCGCTGCCCGCGGATGCGCCCTTCCGCCTCGATTCATCGAAGTCACCCCCACGAGGCCGAGGGCCCGCCGGGCCGCGAGGCTTTCTGCTCGGCTGCTTCGGGGCGAAAGATAAGCCGACCCACGCAGTCGTGGTGAACCTCGATTACACCGCCTCGGTGAGCGCATCGCTCATCGGGCCGCGAGAACTCGAACTCTTCGACGCCGCGACAGCTCAGTGGGCCCCAGCGAAGAAGGCTGCAATCGAACTGCCTCTGCCGCCCGGCGGAGGAAGGCTGCTGCGAATCGCTCCCTGAGCGTGAAGAGGCTCTGCTCTCAGTATTCTGTCAGACTTGGTCTTTTGGCCATTGTCATTGCGAGGAGACCGAAGTCGCAGACGCGCCTGTGGCGGGGCCGACGTGGCAATCTCATACCCCTCGCTCGTGCTACGTAGCGTACTTCGCAGAGTAGCAAAGGATAGAGCCTGCTCCGGCGTCAAGACGCCTCACAATAACGTCCACAATCTCGATTTTGACGGAGTACTCATCGCGTCGTCAATCGCTTGTTGTGCCGGGAGGGGATATCCGCTCCATTCGGAACAGTTCCTCGTCCTTCATCCCGCTGCACTGTCGCGAAAGTCCCTCGAGCTCATCCGCCTTTGGTTTTTCAATATGCCTGCAATATTCAAGGCGGGGCTTGAAGATTACAATAGGGCCTGCGCCGTCTTTGCGGTGAACGGCGACATTAACCAGCTCCATCGACATCACTTCCGCCAGCCGAATATCGAGCCGACCGAGACAGTTGCCCGTACCCATGATCAGACCATCGGCCATGCACGTGTAAGGAGTCCGCATCGGGACATAGCAGATGATGTCAAGCTCGTGCCCGCCCCACTCGGTGCCGAATTCGCGCAGGGCCGCTTGGCCGATTCGCCAGCCCAATACGTTCCACGGCCCGACGTGACCGTGCATACGTTCTATCGCCGCCCACGAGTCCTCCGGCGCCTCGCCGCGGTTCCATAAGTCGCCATCGTGAGAATGTTCTTTCAACTCCGCCTCGAGATGAGAGTCTCCGGAACGGTTTGCATACACCAAAAGAGTCGCGCCGCCGAGGGCCGAGACGGCCACAAATGCGATCGCCAAACGGACTTTGCTCATAATTCTACTCCCCAAAAAAGGCTTCTGCAGAATTGCAGGTTAGGCCTGCGTAATATGCTCAAGCTGACCAATTCTCTTTTTTTGACACGGATTTGCACAGATTAACACTGTTTCCGGGTACTTGGATTCCTGCTTTCGCAGGAATGACAGGCAGTGTTATCCTGTTGTCACAACTGTAGTTACATTAGAATCTAATCCAAGAACGGTCAGTTTGAGTAATATAGAAAAATCGTTTCATCTCGCTTCAACCGCCCTCGAACGCCCCAATCTGTTGGCCGTTTCTCAAACGCATTCTTACCACGATGCCGCTTCCGGTCTTGCTGTCGTACCAGGTCTCCCTCGGCACGGGGTATTTCAGCTCCCGCATACGGTCCAGGTCAAACCTCGGCCCCTCGCTATAGAGCACCCAGCTTACCGGAGACTGCTTTAGGTCGGTGTAGTCCTGTCCTTCCTCATTTGCATCGTAGGGGAAACCGTCCGGGACCCAAAGATACGCTCCGGCTTCAATCACAGTCGTCCTGTTGTAAATGAGCGTGCCGACCGACCTGTATTTGTAGGTATAGCCCCGGTTGAATCGGTCTTCCATACCCGCCGCCATGAACGTATCAGGGCCTGGCGAAGGCAGGTATTTGCTCTCGACCAATTCCAGCGGAAGCTGGTAGAAGTGCCCGCCGAGCATGCAGTCCACGCGGGTAGGCGGGTATTTGTCGTCGTTGTCGAGCGAATAGGCTTCAAGCGCCATTCCTATATGGCGCAGCTCCGCGTTGACTGTCAGCACCTTTGCCTGAAGGCGAGCACGCCCCATCACAGGCAGCAGAATCCCCATCAACAACGCGACGACAGCAGCTACTGCCAGTAATTCAATTAGCATAAAGCCACGTTTCACAAGACACTTACCCCGTATTTGCGTCTGCGCCGCAGGCGGCTACCTGAGCCAGTCCTCAGCAAGTCTGGCCAAGTCAACAAAGTTGACGGCTCCGTCCAGATTCGTATCGCCGGGCTTGTCGGCGGCGCGATGTTCCCGGCTGGCCAGGACCAATCCGTTTCCATCGTAATCCATTACGTAAAGACGGTAGCCGCCCTTTAGATTGGTGCTTTCCTGATCCATAATCCCTATAACGTCGAACGGCTCGGTTAGATTGTTCGAGCCGGCGTAGATTCCGTTGCCGCGCCCCAGCTTCAAGGGCAGCGTCTTGACGCCGTCTGTTATTGCAAGCTCGGCATTAGGACCCCAACCGTCTGCATCCACGAAGTGCACGCCCTCGATCTTAATCAGTCGAGACTGGTAGTGCTCGCCGCCCGTTGCGCGGGTCTGGTCAAAAATGAAAGCATCCGCGGCGTCTTTCAACTCATCCAGACCGACCAGCTCGGGCCGCGGCAGTCCGACGCCGCGATGAAGAAGCTCGATCGTAAAATCATGATCAGGATTCTTGTTGTGCTGCTCGTTAATGTTGGCCTTGCCTTTGTACGACAGGAAGTGCCCCGTTACCCTTATCCTGTCGCCGGGGCTGAACTGGGCGGCATTGAGACGGGCAAGCTCCGCTATAAATTCCTCATTCGAGTATCCGCCGTCCGGCGAGACCCAGGGCAGATTGTTGTAGAGCTGGCCCATCCAGACGGCCGTGCCGGCGTGGTCGTCGCCCTCGCCCTGGAAGTATATCTGCCACTGCCCGCTGACGTTGTACAACTGTGTAACGGAGTCGGCGGCGGTCGGATCCAGCACGTCGGCGGGGTCGTGAAGCAATATTCCCTCCAAAATGACCTTCTGCGTCGCGGTATATGTCTGCTCACCGGCTGCATTTACCGCCTGAAATTCCGAATGGCTCACCTCGGCAATCGTAGGGTCGGCCTTCACGCCGCCGCTAAGCAGAAAATTGACCAATACCGGAATAATCATAATCCTTTTCATACCTGTTCTCCGAAACTTGTTTGAGAATGCGGTTATTGAACGTGCGCATAACAATATCAAATTCGTGCTACGACAGTCAACGCAAAATCCATAAAAATTGGCCCAAGTGCAAAAAAAATTTTCTGAGTCTTCCTGAAAACAAAATCCCAGGACTTGTGGCCATGGCAAAAGTCGAGCTAAGACCTTCCCGCCGGGGCCTTGCCAAAGACCAGAAGG
>DATEBC010000253.1:0-2834 GCA_035288065.1 Sedimentisphaerales bacterium
TCGCATCCACGTCCAGCTCGGTTGCATCGTCGAGAAACTTGTCGATCAGAATCGGGTGCTCGCCGGAAGCCTCGATAGCATTGGCAACGCAGGCCTTAAGCGAATCCTCGTCATAGACAATCTCCATAGCCCTGCCGCCCAGGACAAAGCTCGGCCGAATCAGCACCGGGTAGCCCAGCTTCTTCGCAATCTTGAGCGCCTCTTCGTAAGTCGTAGCCGTGCCGCTATAAGGCTGGAGCAGCTTGAGTTTTCTTACGAGCTGATTGAATCGCTTGCGGTCCTCGGCCCGGTCGATGCTGTCCGGCGAGGTCCCGATTATCTTGACCCCGGCCTGCTCGAGCGGGAGCGCCAGCTTAAGCGGAGTCTGCCCCCCGAACTGCACAATCACGCCGTCCGGATTCTCCTTCTCGACTATGCTCATCACGTCTTCGAACGTCACCGGCTCGAAATACAGCCGATCCGAAGTATCGTAATCCGTGCTGACCGTCTCCGGGTTGCAGTTCACCATAATCGACTCGATCCCGATCTCGCGGAGCGCGAAGGCGGCATGGACGCAGCAGTAGTCGAACTCGATGCCCTGGCCTATGCGATTAGGTCCTCCGCCTAAGATTATGACCTTCCTCCTGTCGGTCGGATTGGCCTCACATTCGCTCTCGAAAGTCGAATAAAGATAGGGCGTGGCCGCCTCGAACTCGGCCCCGCAGGTGTCAACGGTCTTATAGACGGCGTTTATGCCGTCCCGCCGCCTGCGATTGCGAACGTCAAGCTCATCGACGCCCCAAATTTCAGCCAGGCGCTTGTCGCTGAATCCATACTCCTTGGCCTTACGCATAGTCTTCGCGGTTACGCTCTCGGAGGTCTTCTTTCGCAGCGCATCCTCGAACTTGACAATGTCCTTTATGTTATTGAGGAACCACGGATCGATCTTCGTGAGTTTGAAAAGCTCCTCGGCGGAGAGCTTACGTCTGAAGGCTTCCGCCACGTACCATATCTTATCCCAGCAGTTGGTGCGGAGCTTGTCTTTCAGCTCCGGCGTCGTCAGCTTATTGTTGATATAGCGCCCATCCAGCGAATAGCGGTCAATCTCGAGCGACCTTATCGCTTTTTGCAGCGACTCCTTAAATGTCCTGCCGATCGACATCGCCTCTCCGACCGACTTCATCTGGACCGTCAGCTCGGGACTGGTCTTGGGGAATTTCTCGAACGTAAAGCGAGGCCACTTGGTCACGCAGTAGTCGATTGTCGGCTCGAAGCATGCCGGCGTCTTCCCGGTGATATCGTTGGCAATCTCATCGAGCGTGTAACCCACCGCCAGAAGCGATGCGATCTTCGCTATCGGAAAGCCCGTCGCCTTCGACGCCAAAGCGGAGCTTCGAGAGACCCGAGGATTCATCTCGATAACGTAGAGCTTGCCGTTCTCCGGATTAACGGCGAACTGTATGTTCGAGCCGCCCGTCTCGACGCCGATGGCCCTGATTATCTTGAGCGAAGCATCGCGCATTATCTGGTACTCTTTGTCGGTAAGCGTCTGGGCCGGGGCCACCGTGATACTGTCGCCCGTGTGAATACCCATCGGATCAAGGTTCTCAATGGAGCAGACGATGACGACGTTATCTTTCCTGTCCCGCATGACCTCCAATTCGAACTCTTTCCAGCCGGCGACCGATTCCTCGACCAGCACCTTGCCGACGGGGCTTAGACGCAGGCCCCAGTGAATTTGGTCCTCGTACTCCTGGTAGTTGTAGGCGATGTTGCCGCCTGTTCCGCCCAAGGTGTATGAGGGGCGAATGATTGCGGGAAAACCGATGCATTCGATGACTTTCTGCGCGTCCTTCCAGGAACGTGCGCATCCGCTCTTCGGCACTTCGAGGCCGCACTGCTCCATCGTCTTCTTAAAAAGGCCACGCTCCTCGGCCTTCTTGATTGCCCGCAGGTTCGCGCCGAGCATTTTGACGTTGTGCCTCTTCAGTACGCCGGCCTCGGCCAGGGCAACGGCCGTGTTCAGTCCGGTCTGCCCGCCCAAAGTGGGAAGCAGGCTGTCCGGACGCTCCCTGCGGATGATCTTCTCAACCACTTCCGGCGTGATAGGCTCAATGTACGTGCGGTCGGCCATATCAGGATCGGTCATGATCGTCGCAGGATTGCTGTTGACCAGAACGATCTTATAGCCCTCCTGGCGGAGGACCTTGCACGCCTGTGCCCCGGAATAGTCAAACTCACAGGCCTGGCCGATGACAATGGGCCCGGAGCCTATTATCAGAATCTTGCTAATGTCCTTACGTTTCGGCATTTCTGCTTCCTGCTCGTGCGCACTTTGGCACCGGCCTTGGGCCGCACCGACAGCTCCAGAAATCTGTCGCAGCCTTGAGAGTCTGCCTAATCGCACGAAATTGGTGCACCCGATCCCCATTTGGCGACCTGTCGTTCGTGGGATTCCCGGCAATATAGCTACGTTAGGACAAATCTGCAAGTGCGAATTGCTAATAAATGCAATTAGTGCGCTCAAAAGGCGAGAAGTCACGCCGGGTGATGCGATGGGCCGGATGAATCGATCCGACAATTTTGTCGCGCGGTTTTCCAGACCTTGGGCACGAAGAAGGAAAGGGCACAAGGGACATAAGAGCATAAGGCTTTGAGGCACAAAGAAAAAGCTACAGAGATCACCGAGGACTTGGCGCGGCTTCGCTTCGCTCAGCCGCAACCAAATCCGAAATACTAAATCCGAAATCCGAAACAAATTCAAATGACCAAAACTCAAAATTCAAAACAAACCGCAACATCTTACTGTCGCAGGAGTTATGAAGGTAGTCCTGCAGAAACTTGTCAAAAAAACA
>DATEBC010000254.1:0-3707 GCA_035288065.1 Sedimentisphaerales bacterium
TCGTCAACAATGCCGGGACGATGATCGACAGGCAGCTTTTCGAGAGCGCAAGTGTCGCATATCACGATGATGTCTATGCGACCAACGTTCGCAGCGTCTTCCTGGTAACAAAGGCAGCCCTGCCCCATCTGAAAAAGAGCAGAGGCAACATAATCAACATCGGCTCATTGGCCGGGCACGGCGGCGGCGGAGAGGGCTCTGGGATATACTCCGGAGCCAAGGCGGCCGTCGCCGTCGAGACTATCGCTATGGCAAAAGAGTTCGGCAAGTACGGCATTCGCGTCAACAGTGTTATGCCGGGCTTCATCGAGACGAGGTTTCACGAGATGTTCAGCACGCCCGACCGATACGAGAAGGTCGCCAAGAGGACTCCTCTGGGCAGAAACGGCACGCCCCAGGATGTCGCCAACGCCATTCTGTTCCTCGCCAGCGATGCGGCGAGCTTCATTACAGGCGAATACATCGCCGTCAACGGCGGGCTGCTTATGAGAGCGTAGTACGACGTTTCATAGGTATTGGGACTGTGGGATTGCCACGTCGGGCCCCTGGGGCCAGGCTCTCTGGCCTCCTCGCAATGACAATGTCCACAAAGTCAAGTCTGACAGAGTAGTAGGCTTGGCCGACCGGCAGACGACTTCGGGACGCTGAGACAAAGAATAATCAGAAAGGCGGCATGTGATGGCGACGGTTTTCGGCGCTTCGATTAGCAGAAGGGACTTTGTCAAAGGCGGCCTGGCGGCTATCGGTGCGGTCGTAACGCTTGGAGGCTGCAGCAGCCCGGCTGCACGCCAAACGCGAAAAGGCCCTGCTGCGGCGCGATGGGCATTACTGAGCGATACGCACATACCCGAAGACGTCAATGACAACTACCGCGGGTTCTACCCCTATCAAAACCTGGAGAAAATCGTCCCGCAGGTAATCGCCAATTCGCCGGATGCAGCGGCGATTACCGGAGACCTGGCTCGGCTTGAGGGCAAGCCGGGCGATTACGCCAATCTGAAGAAACTGGCAACGCCCCTAACAGAGCAAACGCCCGTATTCATGGCGCTCGGCAATCACGACGACCGGGACAACTTCTCAAAGACCTTCGATAAACTGCCCGGCGAGAGGCAGTCTGTTTCCGGCAGGTGCGTGGTCGTCGCGGAGACGCCGCCCGTTCGCCTGATTATGCTGGATTCGCTTTTCTACGTTAATAAAGCGCCCGGCCTGCTCGGCAGGGCGCAGAGACGATGGCTCGAAGAGTACATCAAGAGCAGCGACAATACGCCGACTATTCTCTGCTTTCACCACACATTAGGCGACGGCGATGGGGACCTGCTCGACCTGCCGCGTCTTTACACGATGGTCAGGCATGTCCGCAAGGTCAAGGCCATTGTATATGGCCACTCTCACGAGTACGGCTTCTCAGAATACAAAGGAATTCACTTGATCAATCTGCCGGCGACGGGATACAATTTCAACGATGCCGACCCGGTCGGCTGGGTGGAGGCCAGGCTCAGGGCTGCGGGCGGGGAATTCATACTCCACGCAACCGCCGGCAATACGGAACAGAACGGCAGTGAAAAACACCTGACCTGGCGGACATAGTCTGAGCAATGAGTTCTGCAAAATTGCAGGTTAGGCCTATATTGTTGAAGAAAATCGTCTTTGTGATTTTCTTCAATAATCGCCTAACCTCTTGTTTGACAATATGTTCGCGTTAAAAAGAAAAAATCAAGAACGGATTTTTTCCCGCCGAGGCGGGTAGGCCTAACCTGCAATTTTGCAGAAGCCTTATTCTGAGCAAGCAAAGGAGACCAAAGATGCGAAGCTCGAAGTGCATATTGTCTGAATTCTGCGGAATAAAGTTCATTTTGGCGGCGTTGCTGATTGCCGGATGTACGCGAGGATTCCGGAGATTATTCGCCTGGCCACCGACCCGATTGATAACCGCCCGGTTGTCCTCTGCGAATACTCGCACGCAATGGGCAATTCGTGCGGCAATCTCAAGGAATATTGGGACGCCATCCGGTTGCAAAAGCGGCGGATCGGCGGATTTATATGGGACTGGGTAGATCAGGGGCTTCGCAAAAAAGCAGCCGATGGAAGGCAGTTCTGGGCCTACGGCGGCGACTTCGGCGACAATCCCAACGACGGAAATTTCTGCTGCAACGGGCTGGTCCAGCCCGATCGCAAGCCAAATCCATCGCTGCACGAGGTGAAGAAAGTGTATCAGCGGATATGGGTCGAGCCCGTTGACGCGCTTGCCGGCAAAGTCCGGATTCGCAACGAGTACGATTTCGCCGACCTCGGTTTCGTCGATTGCCGGTGGAAATTGACCTGCAACGGCAAAGTCATGCAAAAGGCCGCACTGCCTAAATTATCTCTGCCGCCGGATAGTGAGCAGGAGATAGTCATCCCATTCGAGAAGCCTCAGTTGGAGGGCGGCACCGAATACTGGCTGAAGGTGAGCTTCACATTGGCTGAGGATTCGACCTGGTCCGAGCGCGGGCACACAGTGGCGTGGGACCAGTTCCAGATTCCCTTTGACGTCCCGGCCGCAGCGCCGCTCGACGTTACGAAAATGGCGCCTCTCAAGCTCGACGAGTCCGATGAGGCTATAACGGTCAGCACGCAGGCCATTGCGGTCAGAGTTGGCAAGGCCGGCGGCGCTATTGAGTCATTCAGGTTTCTCAACAAAGAGCTGATGGCCGGCCCGCTGGTCCCCAATTTCTGGCGTCCGCCGATCGATAACGACAACGGCAACGGGATGCCTATGCGACTCGGCGCATGGCGGCAGGCCGGGCCGAATCGCAAGATAGTCAGTGTCAAGGCCGAGCAGCTCAAGCCGCAGGTCGTCCGCATCACCGCGGAGGCGACGCTGCCGGACGTGAATAACTCCAAATATACGAATACCTATACCATTTACGGCAGCGGCGATGTAGTCGTCGCCGCCGCTATCGAGCCGGCCGGCGAGGGACTGCCCGAATTGCCGCGATTCGGCATGCAAATGGCGATGTCGCCCGAATTCGGCATGATGAGCTGGTTCGGCAAGGGACCGCACGAGACCTATTGGGACCGCAAAACATCGGGCGCGGTCGGCTTGTATTCCGGGCCTGTGCCCGAGCAGGTTCACCTGTACGTCCGGCCGCAGGAGACCGGCAACAAGACCGACGTGCGATGGCTCGCGCTGACCAACGGGTTCGGCGTCGGCCTATTGGCCGTCGGGATGCCGACCCTCAGCGCAAGCGCCTGGCCCTGGACCATGCAGGAGCTGGAAAACGCCAAACACATCAACGACCTGACACCGGGCAAGACGATTACGGTCAATCTCGATTACAGGCAAATGGGCGTCGGCGGCGACGATAGCTGGGGCGCCAGGACGCATCCCGAATACACCCTTCCGCCCAAGCCGTACAGCTATCGCTTCCTGATAAGGCCATACACAACGAAGATGGGCAATGTCCAGGCCGTAGCCGACCGCGTCCTGCCGGACGTGGAGTAGTACGTCGATTCGCTCTTGTGTTGGGGCGAGGCGAGCCGGGCGGCGCTGGGCGGAAGCTGAGTCTCAGAACAAGGTCGGCGCAGACTTCGGTGGCCAGAAAACACCTAAGACCATGAACTGTGTGGGGTGTCTCCAAATGTTGCCAACGATGAAGTAAGTATCCTTCGCTGGGGCGCAGAGCTTGCTAAGCCAAGTCTCTTTGATCTTATCCAGAAGCACGGTG
>DATEBC010000255.1:0-14040 GCA_035288065.1 Sedimentisphaerales bacterium
AAACGCAGCCAATAACAACCGCATCAACTTCCTCAAGTTCGCGAATCGTCCGCAGTGCGGCGCCGCGATGCGTTGCGGCGGCATTGAACACCACAACCGTCGCGTCAACCCGCTTCGCCAGCACTTTCGCATCACTAACGAGAAGAACCGGCGGACTATCAATCATTATGTAATCGTAATTGTTCCGCTGCTCACTGAGCAACTGAGCCATCCGGATACTGCCCAGAAGCTCGGCGGGATTGGGAGGCAAGAGCCCTGCATCAATTATGTCAAGGCCCTCAATTCCACTCGACCTTATGGCCTCCTGCGCCCCGCACTGCCCGACAAGCAGGCTGCTCAATCCGAACCCGATACTCAAGCCCTCATCGTCCAGCCTGCCCGATTCACCCTTGGGAAACAGCTTTTCGGTGGTCGGCTGCCTGAAATTAGCATCTATCAAGAGCACCTTCTTGTCCTCAGCCACGTATGCAGTAGCCAGGTTTACCGCCACACAAGTCTTGCCGTCACCTGCCGAACCGCTCGTCACGAGCAATGTCTTGAGCGATTTGCCGCTGCCCGAGAGCTTAAGATTGGTGCGGCATTGTCGGTATGCCTCGCTTATCATCGAGTAAGGCGCCAAACTCACAACTCGAGTAAGGTCGATCCCGCGAACGTCCCGATCCTCAGATGCCTCGGGAATGACTCCGAGCAGCGGAATATGCAGGTATCTACTGACATCTCGCGGCATCCGCACCTTATCGTCGGACACTTCGACCAAGAAGGCAAGGGCTGCACTAAACAGGAAACCCAGTATCGTTCCACTTGGAAACCACAACCACCACTGGCGAGAGAGAACCTGCTCGATCGGCTTAATTGCGTCGCTGAGCCGCCGGACTTTCGGCATTTCAGGGTCTTCATAAATAATGGTCATTTTCTCGATCGACATCTTGATTTCGTCGAGCGTCGCGATTCTTTCGTCTCTTATCGCCAGGCGCTGAGCGTACTGAACGCGTGCCATGTCCAAGTCCTTCTGCTTGGCCGCAGCTTCCTGTCGCAACCTCTCCAGCTCTATGAATCTTTGCTTATAAATCGTCAGCCTGTCTTTTGCATTTGCGAGATTCGCCTGCCGTGTCTGCTCTCCTATCTCTCCGGCCCGGACGTCCCATCTCATCTGGATTTCATCCCTCAGCTCCTGAAGCTGACGGACTTCTCTATGGTTCTCACCAAACTTCGTAAGCATCCCGGCCAATGTAGCCTCAGTAAAACTGAGCTGCTGTTTGAGCGCTAGCATCACCGGATCGACCTCCACAATATGTTGTATCTGCACGCCTATTGGCCCCTGAGCCAAATCACTGTACACAGCTATATCTGCCTCAAGCTGCTTGATGATCAGTTCGAGGTCGCTCTTCTCCAGCTCCAATTGGTCTAACTTCAACGTGAAGGTATGCTTAAGATAGTTTGTTTTCGGCATCTCAAGATCCGTCATCTGCCAAGCCGTGCGAACGTCGTCAAGCGCCTTCTCGGCGGTCCGCAAGTCCTCCTGGACCCTGCTTTGACGAGTCTTCATCTCACTGAGCTTGCTGGCAACCTCAGCCTGTTTTCTATTACTCTGAGAGTCGATGAACATAGCAACCATCTCGTTGACTATGTCGGCCGCCTCCTTTGCATCGCGGCACATCATCGTAACCTCAATATAATCCGCATCCCTGTGAGCCGCTACGCCGAGGTGTCTAGTCAAGTATTTCACCTGCCGTGGAAGCCCATCGACTTGCTTAAACCACTGCGTATCCTTAACCGCATCCCGGGCAAGCAGGCTCTCCAGTGTCCCCTGTTGCTTTATCATATTCGCAATTGACAGACGATGCCCGTATCTGATATCTTTCAGGACCGTCGCCGCCGAGAACTCCATGGGGTCCGTCTGGATGGGAGGAAGAACCTCGATAAAGGCTCTGGCAATGTATTTGGGCAGCTTAGTCCTCAGCCCCCAACACGCTGCGCCGCCGGCCGCCAAACCAATTATCGTCAGCAGGATAATAAGCAGCATGTGCCGGCGCAGCACCCCAATTGCTTCCTTCGGCGTCATAGCAGCAGTCGCAGGACGCAAGACCGCCTGCCCCGCCTGTCTCCTTGCCGCCATTGTTCTTTCGTCCGCCATTTTAGTCTCCAATCTGGATTAACCAATTAAAGCACCAAGTTATTGCTGTCCAATATATCTTTATTCTCACTTGGAAAGGTTTTCAATAGCCGTCTTTATCCGATTTATATCTTTTTCCGTCAAGCTGCCCGCTCCGACTTCCAACGCCAGTTTATAGGCTGATATAGCCCCTGCTTTGTCCGCCAACGCCTCCTTAATCATACCAAGGTGCTCATAGACTTCCGGCCCCACGTAGAGCTTCTTCTGCGCATACTGCTGAAGAGCTGCATTGAGATGCCCGAGCGCTTCGCCATATTTGCCGTTCTTAAACAAAACGTAGCCATAAGTATCCAATACCCCAGGATCATTCGGCGCCTGGCTGTAAACCTTCTCGGCATATTTCAGTGCCTCAGCGAGATCTTCGTTACTATCGGCAAGCATATACGCCAAATTATTCAGAACACTCGTATTATTCGGCATTTTCGCCAACAAACTTTTGTAATCAGCCACAGCCATTCTAAGATATTTGTTATCGGAACTCCTCTGGTAGGCCAGCGTCAGTATCTCTGCTTTTTTGGCCGTATAATCCAGTATTCTGCGACTGTCGGCCTCGCTTAACTGAATACACTTCTCGATATACGGCAACGCCTTGAAGTACTCACGGTTGACCTTGTAGAGATTAAACAAGGTGAAATTGGCCGGTATTGAATCAGGATCTGTCTTGAGTTTCTCTATGCAGTACTTCTCCACATCTTCGGAGCCGAGCAGCAGGAACATTCGCAGCAGGACTTCCGATGCAAGCATGTCATTGCCCTCGGCCTCGTCAACCGCCTTCTGGCAGTACTCCACAGCCGTCTTCTTGTGTCCAAGCAACAGCTTGGCCTGTGCCATCCGCAAGTAAGCCAAAGGCGAGTAATCCGTCTCCAAATACTCCTTGGCCAATTCAGATACCTCATCCAACCTTTTTGGATTCCAATTGCTCGTATTAGGTAATCCGGCCAGGAGAATAAAGGCTCTCATGTACCCGTCAAACGCCGACGCATACAGGGCGTCGAATCGCAGCTCCTCGACGTTCTTGTCGCCATACTCCTGTCGCTTAAGATGAAACGCCCTTGCATACAGTTGTGAGGCCCTGTCGTATGCTCCGGTTTCGATTGCGAATGCGCCGGCCCTGTTCAGCCAGAATACACTTGTTGGAAACTTATTGATAGTGCCATTGTAGAACTCATCCAGTGACTCTTTCCTGTCCAACTGTCTGAAGGTGTCTTCGAGCAGGAGTCTTGCCTCCATTGGGACTTCCGGCGAGTCTATTGCATTTTTCAGCTCCGTCACCGCATCCTCGAAGCGACCCACACGCAGATAGGCCTTGGCCAGAATTACCCTCGTCGCCGGCTCATCCTTCAGCGACTTGCTCTTCTTGAGGTCTTCGACCGCTTTGGCGATATCCGCCTCATAGAAATGTATCTCTCCTCTGAGTCGCCATCCGGTCGGATTCTCCGGATTATCTTCAAGATATTGATTGGTCAACTCCATCGCCTTCTCAAGTTGTCCCTTTCTCATCTCGAGCCAGGCGCGAAGCAGCAAGGTCCTCGGCTCGTCCGGGTGCTTCTCAGTGAAGCTCTGCAATTTCATAGCCGCTTCACTGATAAGTCCGACCCGGAGAAAAGACTGAACTTGGATTAGATAGTTGTCGACGGTCGGATCGGCGGCTATTAGTTCGTCGCTGTACTTAATCGCGGCGTTCGCATCCGAGGTCTTTTCGGCGATTCGCACCAAGCCTTTTATGACTTGTGTATTTCCAGGTTCAGCCTCATACAACTGCTCCAGAATTCTTTTGGCTTCCTCATACTGCCCGCGTTGATAATAGTGATCCCAGAGCAGGTTCCTTTCATTTGCGTCGCTCAGAATTGTCACAACCTCAGAGTCGCGGCCCATGGCGCGCAGGTACTCTGTGTAGTGATAAAGCATGATCTCATCCTGCGGCTTCATCTTTCTGGCATCGTTCAGAGCCGAGCCGGCGACAGCAAACAATACGGCTTTCCGCTGTTCATTCGTTTCATCGCGGGCTATTCGCGTTGCCAGTTCTCCCACCTTCAGGCAGTTCTCGAACGTGGGTTCACTTTTGTGAAACGCCTGGAGTATTGCAAGAGCTTTCAGCGGGTCGCTGGACGATATGAAATCAGCAAAGAACTTGCGCAATGCCCTGTCCCCGGGGTTCAACGCCATCGCCCTTTGGATAGCCTTTCTCGCTTCGTCCGTCTGCTCTGAGGTAACGCTATCACCCAACTTCTGGTTGCGAAGAACCAATAGTTGCGCATAGCTCTTGGCAATGAGCCCATCCAACGGATTCATCGAAGTTGCCCGTCGAACATCCTCGATTGCCGCATGTTCATCTCCAAGGGCCGCATGAATATTGCTCCTTAGCGAATACGCCCGGGAAAATACCGGACGCATCTTCAAAGACTCGTCGATTCGCGTCTTGGCCTCCTGGAATTGCCCCCTTGCAAACTCCAGTCGTGCCGCGAAGACGTTGCCTTCGCATCCGTCCAGGTCTTCCTCTCTGGCAATCGTCGCCGCTTTCTCGGCAAGATTCCAATCCTTCTTTTCAACGGCAATATCAAAAAGGTGACCCACGGATAGGAAACGCGGGGCCTCTTCCTCTCCGCTTTCAAAGTACCACTTGAAAACACTCGCTTTGGGCTGCTGAGCATCGAGCGCCTTAGTCAAAGCAGCGATCGCCTTGTCTGATTCACCCTGCCGACGCCAAAAGATGCCAAGTTCCAGATCCCGCGTCGCCGGGTCGCTAATTTTCGACAGGACAGCCTCCTCGATCTCAACAAGCCTCTCTTTCGATATCGAGCCGGGGTCGGGTTCCGAAAGCATCTCTCTGTAGATAAGCGCCTTCCTGTCTTCCGGAAAACGCCCAAGAAACTCTCCGACCAGTTTCTTGGCTTGATCCGCACTGCCCCGTGCAACAAGGTGTCTGCAGACTTCGACAATCGTTTTGCTTTCTATTGAATCGGGATCGACCGGCAGAAGCTTATTCACCAATTGGACCTGAAGGTCCTTATAGCCGTTCAACTCCTTCCGTATCGCCGCAATATTACCCGCAGGGTCCGTTTCTTTCAAATCAGTTGCAAGTCCTTCGAACGCAACATCGAGGAATTCTTTGTTTTCCAATCTGGCCAAACCCAGTTGTGTTTGCTTGATCTGTGCATCCACCAGAGAGAGGCTCAGTTTCATTGTATTCGGATCATTCTCCGGTCTGGCGGACAACTCTTTTGTCGCTTTATCGTACTCGCCGGCTCCAATATAGGTCCTGATTCGAAGCAGCGTGCTCCGCTCACTCGGCGCTAGCCACCTCTCATAGACATCTATGTGTTCTATGGCGTCCGACCACATGCCAAACTTAAGGATCGCATCCACATAATCCATCCGCACTTCGGGCATGATACTGGAAATGCCCGAATGCAGCGAGCTCGTCAAAAATTCCGCCACCGCACCCAGCTCAGAGGTGTTCTCGAACACTCTTGCCAGCAAATAGCACAAATCGGCGAAATCCGGGTCCCTCTGCCACGGAGGCTTGGACGGTTTCAGCGCCTTCATTTGCTCGTAAGCGGCATAGAGCTTCTTGACGGCCGAATTCCTCTGGCCCTTGGCAAGCTCAAGCATCCCGCGCCACTTGATCACTTGCGGCTCCTGCCCGCTTTTAAATACCTGCTCAATCTCATGCACAGATTCCTCGGCGTTGGCCAGCCACTCCTTGCTCTGTGATTCGGTGAGACTCTCACTCGGCTCAAGTATTTCATGTATGCTAATCTTCGCAAGACATGAATACAGGCGGTAACGATTCATCTTGTTCACGAAGACCCATGGCCCAGGCTTGTCCTTGACGCCAAGCACTCCAAGACCTTTCCTCGACAACTCCGTGGCCCGATGCAGATTCGCCGACACCTCGTACACTGAGAACTTGCGATCATTTAACTGCATAGCATTGATGATGTGATCCACGTTCCCAGGCTTTAGTTCCACGGCCTTTTCGGCCGCACCGATGGCCTTGTCGAGACTTGCCAAGCCATCGGCGGATCTACTATACATCGCCAGCACCGAATAGTATTCTGAAAGTGCGACGTAAGCATCGGCGCTCGCCGGGAAATCCCTCACTAATGAGGCGTATTCAGGCTCAAGAGCCTTGATTTCTTCTTTTGCCTGCGGTTCCCCTTGCGAGAAGACAAGCTTTAACTTTAGAAGGTTGATATGCGACAACGGGTTCTCAGACGAGACCTTAACGGCCTCCTCCAGCAGAGTCTTTGCCTCCATTGCCGCAGTGTCACGCTCGGAAAACAGACCGCGAGCTGCGTCAAGCTTGCCCTTCTCGACGGCTGCACCGGCAAGATAACGATATGATTCAATATTCTTCGGATCAAGTGTCTTAACCTGCTCCAGGTCAGCCGCCACCTGCGACAACGCTTCATCTTTGTTCGCCACGGCGCCGAGCATCGCCAACTCCAAGGTGGCCCTGGCCCTCACAAGATACAGATATACGTTGAGCGATTGGCTCTCGGATTCTTGCCCCTCAGCAACAAGAACGTCCCATTGTGAGACATTCTCGCTCAGCAATCCCTCTTCTTCGGCCATTTCGAGAAACTCGGTTGCATCCTTCTGGACCTGCTGCCAGACTCGGCTGCTCCCACTTTCGGCAACAATGTAAAGGTATTTCAGTCGCCCAAAGCGAGCCTTTGCACTTCGCGGGTTTATCGTGATAACGTTACTCCAGTATCTGACCAATAGGTCCCACTGGTCTGCTTTCATCGAGACGTCCACAAGCTTCAAGAGAATCTCTTCTCTGAGCGTATTGGTTTTTGCCCGTCCAAATGCCTCCGCATAGCGGCTGATGGCCCTTTCGTAGTCTTTTTCAAGCACTGCCGCCTCCGCCTCCGCCAGGAACTTCTGCGGGTTTTTACTCAGCCCCAGAATCACCCATATCGCGCCAACTACCACCAGAACCAGGATTGTGGAGCCTATCAAAGCTACTTTTTTGTTAAGCCTCCTCTTCGCCATAGCCTAACCTCTTTTCTGCCTTATCTGCCGGTCGTAAACCTTGTGATTATTAGACCTTCTTAATGCGGCAGTTCGCCGACACCGTTTCATCGTCAATTACAATTCATCTGTCAGTCTATTATTGCACTTTCATCCAATAATTGCTCGCCGCCCTGCTCTATAGCCTCTTTCGGCCAGTGTTTGCTCTCAAGAATAGGCAAGATCACTGCCAAGAGCTTCTCGCCGGCCTTTCTCGCTTCATCTTCGTCCAGATAACTGCTCGTCCCTGAGCCCGTTAAAAAACTCCACTCCACTTTGGAGAAGTAGCAATGCATAGACAAGGTGCTCTTGTACAACGCTAATCTGGTGCTATTTCGGCTTGCCGCATACCGTCCGTTAACCGAGAAAAGGTAAAATGCCGAGAATTTTTCATCTAATCCCCAATGATTCGCCCCTGTCTTCTGAAATACCAGATGCCGCCCCTCGATAAGCTCCTCGCTCTGCCCGCGGGCAAGGACGTATTCTATCGCCTCGGAGGCCAGCAACTGATGACCTGCTCCGACATAGCACTCCTCCGGAACGTGCGGCACCCTGTCCGCAAGCGGATAATACGTGATGAACAACATCACGTTCCGAACCGGGCTGTCATTCAATACCTCACTATCTTCCAGAAACCACTGGATATAATCTTCCGTACCCAACTGGGTCAGAACGTCTTCATCCTCAATTGTGAGTTTCTTGACCACGTGGTACGCGCCCAGACCATCTTCATCGAGTAACGACAGAGGCTTCTTCAACGGCCAGGGCTCTTGCTCTATATGAAACTTGGACATTACTACCCCGCTGAGCAACAAAACCAACACGCATATAACAAAGGCCGGCTGAAGATAAGTTCTCATATCGCACCTCACTTCACACATTGCTCTTTCGAATTACAATATCAGGGGCGGGCGTATCGCCTTCATCAACGAACAGCCCGGTCATAAACCAGGCAATGAAGCCGTATAAGGCAAACGCCAACGGCAGCATCAGAAGACCTAACGCATCATGATAAATGCCCTGTGTGTATTTTGGATGGATCAGCACAAATATGAAGCCCGTAACCGTTACCCGTATAGTATTGCACAATACTGCAATCGGAATAGTGCTCGCCAGCATCACAAGCCGCTGCCACATGGGCCTATAGTGAAGATACGCCATAGCCACCCCAAGCGCCACAAACGCCATTAGAAGCCGCATCCCGCTACACGCTTCTGCGACGTTGAGGTCAGGCTTGAGAACCTCACCTTTGTACACGATCCCTATGACAACGCCTTTAAGAGTAGTCTCAAGACCTCCGACCAGGCCAAGCACGGCCGCTGCAACCTTCGCCGCCAACAACCGCATCGGAAGCGTAAGCTCGAAATACAATCGCTGAGGAAGCGGCACCGCGAACGCCAGAAATGCGATCGGAAGCCAGGTGTGCCTGATTACCATCCAGCCCCCAAGGAACAACACGACCGCCCCCAAAGTTGCTATCATCGCCATCGGACGTAGGTAGGCGTACCCCGACATACTGGCTTTGTTGACTACATGCATTGCAAGCAAGCACAATAAGAGAACCAAACCCACGTAATTGGGCTTGGCTCGAATGTTCAGAATCTTCTCTCTGTGCTGATTAAGGAAGTACAAGCTGAAACAAGGGATCAGAAACCCGTGAGACCAACTGCTGTCTGTCAACCACCTCTCAACAACGTCCCGAATCTCTCCGCGGAAAAGATACCACAGCAGTCCCCCTACTATGGCCATCTTAACGTAACTATGCAATCCAAGCTCACGCCAGTCTTGCTTTCTAACAGGCGTAGATCCATTTGTTTCTGTAAGAATGGAGTCAATATTATTTTTCACCATGACAAGACACGCACTGCTTTTGCAGACATTACGTTGCCTGCCAAACGGTCGTGTCTGCTTAGAATATCTTAATGGCGTCCATTATATCAACGCGAGATGTGCGCCCGTAAGAGTTATAGTAATTGTCTAATGCAAAGTTGCGGTCATAGACGAAGCCAAAGCCATAGCTGGCCCTGAACGCATTGCGAAGAACCGCACGCCACCTCGACGTTGAATGGGTGCCGACATTAATCAAGTCATTCGCCTTGATGAAGAAGTCCGGCAGTTCGCCACTGGCGATCTTGTCGAGGTCAACCATAACAGTCTCTTCCTTTTTCCTCCCGATTCTTCTGGTCACCTCACATCGCTTTGGATACGCCAGAGGCCCTAACCCGCCCGCAGCAGCTATCGCCATTTTCAAAGTCAAGGGCCGCCCTGTGATTGGAATATAACCCTGCCTCACCACGTTGCCCATAACACAGAACTCGCCAATTACATCAACCGGCACATAAACCGTATCACCGGGGCGGATAGCAATGTTATACCGGGCATCCCCGGCCATCAGTTTGTCTGCCGGTATCTTTATCAATCGCGCCTTGGCGCCCGCACTCCAATCCTCCATTCCACCCAGCGGCACATCGGCACGAACGTCCGAAGGCTGATCCTGAGCTTCAACCGTAATGACAGGCCTCGCAACCGTTGGAGCGCCAACCTGCATCGGAACCCACTTGCCGTCCTGGAATACCCATTCTATGCGTCCCGGCGACTGCACCCCATCTCTTGCGGCGCCTGCGCTGACTCCCGGCGACAAAGACATACCCAAGTCTTCGAGCCCAATTTCCGGCTCTTCCACTTCTTCTAAAGGCATACCAATATCTAATCTTACGTCTTCGATCCCGACTTGTTCATCAATTTGTAACCCAATGTCCGGTTGTAACCCAATGTCCGGTTGTAACCCAATATCCCGCTGCGGCGTACGCGTATCCACATCCGGCTCCGCGAAGGACTTGAGCAACTCATCCAAATTCATATCTTCCCCGGGCTTGGGCTCCGCGATTTCCGGCTCGGCGAACGATTCAAGAACTTTCTGCCATTCCGCCTGGTCCGGCCCCTCCTTTTGCTTTGATCGTGCATCAAGGGATCGCAGAATACTCTCGACACCCTCAGGCTCATCGACACTTCCGGGGCCGCCCCTTGTTTCAGGCTCAAGCGTATTCACCGCCCCTGCAGTCGCAGTATCCTCTGTTTGACGAACGCCTCTCGGACGATCTGCAAGACTCTTGAGAATCGCATCAACTGAACCGCTTTCGTCGCTCGCCGCTGTATCAGCCTCATTGTTTAAGACTGCCCCCACCGCCGGACTTGGAGCATCAACAGCAGAGACCTCCGCAGGTGCCGGCAAAGCAATCGTCTCCGATTTGCCGGGCGATGCAGACCTATCCTTTTCTTCTTCCTGCGATCGTGCCGCAAGTGTCTTGAGTATATCCGCCACCGTAACCTGCTGACCTTCCGCAGGCTCTTGCCAAACAGATGCGGCCCCGGACGCCTCCGCCTCCGGCGCCGGCGCGACCTCGCTTACAAGCGACGTCACAGGCTGACCGTTAATCTCCGTGCCGCCCGCCATTGGATTGCCTGCACTCCCCCCGACCACACTATTGCCGCTGAGCAGTCCTCCAAGATTCTCAGCAGAGGCATGCCCGGCAGCTCGACGCCTCGCATTGAAGTCGCTCATCGTGCCCATCTCAGTGGAAGAAATTACAACGTTACTTCCCTTCCGCGGACGCATCTGCGCACGCGGCGATATTATCTCAAGCATCTCTTTGTCTGATTGTCTGGGCAATTCAATATTATCGAAGCCGCTGGGCGGCTCGAGAATGTCAATGTCAAGATTCGAGTCGAACAGCTCCGAAGATGTCCCCTGGTCGGCCATGGAACGCGAGACATAGATGTAGCTGACATTGAACTGTCTCTGTCCGCCCGCCGTTGCCAGGGCATCCTTCAACCGATAATCATGTCTCGGTATTCCATATCTGCCGGGCGCGGGAATACCGTCGCCGAATATCGAAAACACTCGCTGCATTGATGCAACAAGAACGACGGTAACGGACGGATCCTTCAAGATGCTCGGAGAGAGAATCTGCCTTATTTCCTCCTCAAGCTGGGTCTCGGTGAGGCCGGCAACCTCAATCACCCCTACCTCCGGTATCGATATCTTGCCCGTCTCAGTGACAACGTACTCGTTGATCGCGGTGACTCCCTGCTGAAGCAGCTCGAAGATCGCCAATCTTATAACGTCACCCGGTTTGAAAGTGTAGTCCGTCTCCATCACCACGGCATCCGCCGGACGAGGCTCCTCGCCCTCCACCAACGCGGCATCTGTCTCCTCAGCCACGCCAAGTGAATCAAGAATGACATTCACCGAAGGCACCGGACGAAATCGTCCAACCTGCGCAGGATCCCAGAACTTGTTGCCGCACCCGGATAAGAGAGTCAACAGAAACAATTGACAAGTAATCGCCACGTACAAAAGACTCTTCCTTCCAAGTCTCTCGCCTTTATCTTTCCCTTGAATTTTTATGCTTTTCATGGCACTAACTTCCTAAAAAAGCTTCGACTTTTTCGTCTGTTCCAAACCTCGGAAACAACCAAAACGTCTGTTTACTTGGAAATTTATCGGTTCAATAATGCGGGTGCTTAACATTTTTTTTCTGCTCATTATGCCAAATCCGGAACAAATTGCGCCGACTCCTGTTGATATGGTATTTGGCGCCGCGCGTGCACTTTTCTGGAAATGCGCCACAATATCCGGCCCGCATAGAAGTCCCCCGCTAACTGCCGCAACTGCAAGATTTTGCGGCATTTACGAGACTTCTCCGCATCTTCCTCACGCCTGTACGCATCGCTCTTGGCGGCGCCACGGACCCTATGTCTCTATCCAATCTCCACCCGCCGTCGATTGCCGTGTTAATATTGCCTTATTTGGGGCCGATAATCGCCACTCTGCCAGCACAGACCAATATGGGGTGCTCCGCTAAAAAAATATATGCCCCTAAGAAAAAAAACGCCTCGCGGGCCGCCGGACCGAATCCCCCGACCCCTCCACGTTCAGCAACTACTACTCTGTAACAATCGCATCTGTAAGTTGTCATTCCGCACTTGATGTTGTCATTCCGCACTTGATGCGGAATCCATTTCTGCAGAATCTGGATTCCCGCTGTAGTTTACCCCGCACGCCGATGCCGGGCGGGAATGGCGGCCCGCAAATACAAATGTGACGGAGTACCACTGGTATTTTGCAAAGGTTGATTCTAGCGGTTGTCATTGCGAGGAGCAAAGCGACGAAGCAATCTCATTACCCCATAGTAGCGAGATTTATGAAACGCGGTGTTACTACTCCCTAACACTTGATTTTGTGGGCCTCGTCATTGCGAGGAGGCCGCAGGCCGACGTGGCAATCTCCTACTCCTCGAAGGTAGAAGCTGTTCCGATGTCGAAACGCCTCGCGATGACGCCCACAGTTTCGATTGTTACAGAGTACTACCACTCATCTCACACAATCACTTTTCCACGGACCGGCTATCTGAGGCCAACCATGGACGGCGCGCCCTCACAAACCAACCTCATCTCACGTCCGCCTGCCCGACGTCAATCTGAATAATTCGATGCCGCACCGTTCCACTTTGATCCGCCTTGTACGCTTCGATCTTCGACGGGATCATTACGCCGTCTTTGCCCAGCAGCGTGTAGTCATATCCGCGCACTATCAGCACAACGTCGGGACCGCCACACCGCATGAGCGCCATGTCAACTCTTCCGGTGCTTCCTTTCTGATAGAAACCCGAATCGCGCAGATTCTCGGCCCCGTCAACGCCCGCCTTGGCCGCTCGCTTAATCGGCCGATACCATTGCCCTTCCAGCTTCACCGTCTCAGCGGACCATTTGGAATCCACACCTTCATCCAGCAGCCGAGCCGGCGCCGTTATAAGATTCAATATCCCTTCGGCTATGCAGCCGTTGTCCACTCCCACCTGCAGCCCGTCGTACTCACTTTCACCCTGCAATACGGCCAGACGCCCACCTTGAAATTCCCAGGCATATTCGCCCCCAGGCTCACGACCCGAAATGCGAACGGAATTCGACCACGGGAAAACCTCATAAAGCTGCTCGGTCAGGTAATACGACCCATCTTCCTGATAGAAGGTGGCAACGCAGCCAATTTGAATTTCCTTTGCCCCGGCCCAGGCGTCGAGTCCCCCGGCAGACTGAATCGCCACGCCCGCTTCTTCCGACGAAATCTTAAGACTATCAGGCGCCGGGCCTACCGCCAATTTGTCGGTTCCCTGGTCGCTCTCAACGGCACACCCGCCGGCGATAAGCGCCGCCGCAGCCGCAGCCGCCCAAATCACATTCGACAACCGATTACTCATTCGCATCTGCTGCCTCCTTATGCTTATCGATTCTCCAAAACTCCAGCTTAGCCCCAACACAAGCTTCAATGTTTAGCGGTCGCCGGGACGGCGACCCAAACAACCAATACCACGATCACCTCTCAGAATCACTTGTCCAGCTAAAAACATACCCTGTGAAAGCACCTATCCAAAAATATGAAGCAACAGTGTTAATCTGTGTAAATCCGTGTCGATAAATCCGTCTAAAAAAAGCAGAATCGGCCACTCTCAGTAATTTCACTGTCCGGACGCATTGCCGCAACTCAGATTCGCAAGCTGCTGCATCAATTTGTATCTCTCGGCCGCGTCCCTGCTGGCCAGTTTCATCAGCGCCGCCGCCACTTCGGGCTTCGACTGCTTCAGCGTGCGATAACGGTTCTCGCCGTAGGCATAATCCTCGAACTTAACCGTCGGCGCCTTCGAATCAAGCTGGAGCGGGTTCTTGCCCTGCTCTTTGAGCCGTGGATCAAATCTGTACAACGGCCAGTGCCCGCAGTCCACGGCCTTCTTCTGCTCCTGGTTCCCGGCGGTCATATCGATCCCGTGCGCTATGCAATGCGCGTAGGCAAC
>DATEBC010000256.1:0-6639 GCA_035288065.1 Sedimentisphaerales bacterium
TGGGCGAAATACTCAATGCCGAGGAGCTGCCTTTGAAGTATGTCGCGCTTTCGAGCTGCTTTAGGCGTGAGGCCGGGGCCGCGGGCAAGGATACGTATGGGCTTTACCGGATTCACCAATTCGACAAGGTCGAGCAGGTGATTATCTGCGAGAACGATGCCGAGCGGAGCAGGGCCTTCCACGATGAGATATTGGCCAACTCCGAGGCGGTGATGAAGGCTTTGGGACTGCCCTACCGCGTGGTGAATGTCTGCACCGGTGATCTGGGCAGGGGCCAGGCGAAGAAATTCGACATCGAGGCGTGGATGCCGTCGCGAAAGAATTACTGCGAGACGCACAGCGCCAGCAAATTCTACGATTTCCAGGCCAGGCGGATGAACCTTCGCTACAGAAGTCAGAAGACAGAAGACAGAAGACAGAAGGGAAAATCGGAAATTAAGTTCTGCCATACGCTGAACAATACCGTCATCGCCAGCCCTCGAATCCTGATACCGCTGCTGGAGCTGTACCAGAATGCGGACGGCTCGGTGACTATACCGCAGGCGCTTCGGCCTTATATGGGCGGCAAAGAAAAAATCACAAGACCCTGAATCGGGAGACGCAAGTATGACCAGGAAAGAGATCCTCAAGTTTGTAGAAAAGAATCCGGTATTCAGCCTTGCTACGATTGACGGCGAGAAGCCGCGTGTCCGGATGATGATGCTGGCAATGGTAAATGAGAAGGGACTGGTATTTACGACAGGCAGGGACAAGGCGGTCTGCAAGCAGATGACGGCCAATCCGGCCATCGAGATGTGCTTTTACAGCGCCGATGAGGGCCGGCAGGTGCGCATCGAGGGCAGGACCGAGGCGCTCAACGATCTGAAACTGAAGAAGCAAATCGTAGAAAAATTCACATTCCTCAAACCCTGGGTCGAAAGCGAAGGCTATGAAGTCTTGGCCCCCTACCGCGTCAAGAACGCCAGGGCCACGACCTGGACGATGGAAACAAACCTCCAGCCGAAGCAATACGTCGAGCTTTGAAGTCATCTGCAATTTCAGGAGGTGTAAGAACAAGATTCTTGTGGAGGTGTTATTGTGCGGCTGGTTACGGTTTTGATCATTTCAATAGTCGTTGGCGTCGGTATTGGCGGGGTGTATGCTCAGGATGCGCCGATTGAGGATTTGGCGGGGTATTATGGGTTCGAGGAGATTGAGATTGTTAAGCTGGACTGGGGGATACTGGGGCTTAATATTGCCGATTTCAATGGGGATGGGCGGAACGATATTGCCGTCGTGAATAACCGCAAGGCCAAGATAGAAGTCCTTGTCCAGAAAGAGGCGATCGGGCCGGGCCGGACGCAGGTGGCCGTTGATGCGAACGACGTCGATATCAACGAGCTTACCCCCCCTACCCGGTTTGATGATCAGGCGATTGCGGTCCCGGAGAAGGTTTACAGCCTTGTATGCGGCGATTTGAATTCGGACGGGCTGGCGGACCTGGCCTTTTACGGCGAGCCTAAGGGGCTTTACGTGATACTGCAGAAGGCTGGCGAGGCCGAGGCGGACAAGCCCAAACAGTTGAGCTGGCGGACACGAAACAAGATTAAGATTGACGATGGGCTTGCGATTCCTCGCGCGCTGGTATGCGCGGACTTGAACAGCGACGGCGCCGATGACCTGGTCCTGGCCGGCAGCGACGGCATTTATATCGTCCTTCAAAAAGACAACGGCTCCCTGGCTGAGCCGGTGAAGTATCCAGCCATCGCCCAGACCTTGAGCGTTCAGGTCGGCGACCTCAACGGCGACAAGATAAATGACCTGATACTCGTTACAAACGATGCCGAAAAACCCGTTCACGTGCGATTCGGGTTCGAGGGAGGCAGGCTCGGCCCGCTGGTGCAGTTCTTTATCGAAAGGCCCTTTGAATTTACCCTCAGCGATCTGGACGGCGAGCCTGGCGACGAGATACTAACTATTGAAGGGACGAGCGGCCGGCTGGTCTGCTACAAGTATTCAGGCGAAAAGGGCAGTGACGCCGATTGGCCGATGCTTTATTATCCCCTGGCCTCGGGCGAGGGCAATACCAAGCGCGACCTCGCCCTCGGCGATTTCGACGGCGACGGCCTGGTGGATGTCACGATAAGCGACCCCGGCGCTGCTGAGCTTATCTTTTACAGGCAGAGCGCCGGCATAGGATTGGCTGAGCCTGTACGCTTTCCGGCGTTTGCCGATATCGTCGGCCTGTCATCCGCCGACGTCGATAACGACGGCAAGAGCGAGCTGGCCATACTGAGTATTAAGGAGAAAGTGATCGGCATCAGCAGATTTGCCGACGACAGGCTGTCCTTCCCGAAACCTCTGGACTTGACGGGCGAGCCGCTGGCGATGGAGCTTGCCGACATCGACCGCGACGGCGCCGGAGATTGCGTCTATGTGTCAAAGGATGCTAACGATCTGAGGACTCTGAGGGTTTCCTACGGTCTTGCGGCGGCGGGCGAGGACCGAGGTGTCCTGAAGCTGGAGAAGCTCAAAGCCGATCCGGATGGGCTTAGAGTGCTCGACGTTGACCAGGATGGCCTCCGGGATGTCCTGATATTTGTCAGCTACGAGCTGCCTATCCTGGTGCGCCAGGTTGAGAAGGGCAAATTCGAGTTCGTCGAGTCGCCGGCGGCGCAGGCCAGCCTGATTAAGGATGCGACCCTGCGCTTGATTGATGTCGCCGACGTGGACGGGCGGGCCGGGGAAGAGCTGCTGATAGCTCAGAAGAATTTTGCAAGAAGCCTCATCTTTGCCGAAGGAAGGAATTGGCGCGTTGTCGATCAGTACAATGCAAAAGGCGGCGAGAGCCAAATATCGGCGGTTGCGGCTTTTGATATTGCCGGCGAGGGCGAGCAGGGCCGCCCTGCTATTGTGCTGTTGGACGGGCAGAAGGGCTGGCTTCAAATTCTCAGGGCCGGCGACGATAAGACGTATCGCTTTGACAGGGAGCTCGAGGTCGGCAAGTGGAATTCGGCTGCCCATTTGAAGATGCTCTTTGCCCCGCTTACAGGCGGCGAGCTAAGCAGTATTCTGCTGTTCGATAGCGAGAAATTCGCACTATTGACGCCGCCGAGCAGTGAGACGGCGGGAGCGCAGAATCTGGAGAAGCAGTTCAGCTACGAAACGCAAATAAAGGACGGCAGATACGGAAACCTCGCAGCCGGTGACATCAATTCCGATGATAGAGCGGACCTGATTATGGTCGAGTTCGGGCGGAACCATTTTGAGATACTCGCCCTGGATTCGGGATTGGCGCCGGTCCCGGCGATGCGGTTCAAGATATTCGAGGAAAAGAGCTATTCTCAGAGCAAGCTCGCCGGTGCCGCCGTCGAGCCGCGAGAGCTGACCATCGCCGACGTAACCGCCGACGGTAAAGACGACCTGGTTACCGTAATACACGACCGCATAATCATTTACCCCCAGGATTAGCACCGGCCCGGCGTGAAACACGGTTGCTGTGCGCTGTGAATCGGCAAAGGATTAACAGCTTTGCTACGGCTGTTTGCCGTCTTCTTCGTAGCGTTTCAGCTCATATATCTTAAGCATCACACGGGACGTGATGCCCAAGTCTATGAGCTTGGGTATTATCTGAGGTTTTTCCTTAGCTATTTTCTCGAGTGAATAGATAGCCCACTGCCGGAAGGAGGGCTCTGGATCGGTATCTGCAACAGATACCAATATATCTATAGCTGCATCTGTAACCGGGTCAGTTTTGTGTCTAAAATTTGCCAGTTCGCATATAGCGCTCAATCTGCCGTACCTTTTCCCGTCGGCGATCCAGGCTGCTACGGTCTCGAACTGCGAGTAGTCTCCCGCACGTGCAAGCATGCCGGCCACTTTTATTGCCAGGTAAGTCCCGCGAATGGGCCCATTTGGGTCCAGGGACAGCGCTTTTATAGTTGGCATCCATTCCTTATTGCCGAGATAACAAAGACTATTAGCTGCAGCTATTTTTACCGGAAGGAGAGTATTGGGATCGTTGACAATTTGGAGAAGTTTTGGCACAGCGAAATACGTTTTTCTATAGCTCACCACTGCGCTAGCGAAAATCTGTTTCTCAGGAATATCGAGCAATTGAATGACTTCGGTATCATTGGCGTCTTCTCTGAGCCCGAGCCATTCGAGTAACATTTTCTCAGCGTCCGTGCAGGGGGGACGGCTTGGACAGGGTCTTTCATCAGCCGTGGCCAAAGAGACGTTTGGCAACAGTGCCAAAAGAAAAAAACAGACCGCTGTTTTGCCTGAACGTTTTGAAAACATTTTCTATTCCTTTCTTCGTATTATACTGTTATTCATTCACCTCGGCAAGATTAATACTTTTGGCTTACCGCAGCCAAGCAAAGAAGCTCATACCGACGAATTGCCTCGCACGACCGCCTACACACGCAGCCATTTTCAGTTGATTTTGGCGGTTCTGCGAGCTATATTCAGGTCGTGGTCAGGCAGAAGAAACATGATGATATCCTGGAGTTGCTGCGTGAAGAGGGCGCAGAGGCCGCTCGCAAGGCGCAGAGGGGGCTGATAATACAGCCCGGCGCGATAGGCGATTGTGTCCTGACGCTGCCTTTGGCGGCATTTATGAAAGAGACGCTCGGATTGGGCGGAGTCGATATGCTGGGCCACAGCGAGTATATCGAGTTTCTGCCGGGAAGGAGTTGCATTGACGGGATCAACTCGATAGATTCGGTCGATATACACCGCTTGTTTGGAGATAAGAAGCAGTTCGATCTGGCCGATCGCGACCCGTTGATAAGCGCTTTTGGCGGGTATGCCTGGATCGCAACGTTTCTCGGCGAGCCGAACAGCAACTTCGAGCACAACTTGATTTACACGGCCAACTGCAGCGGCAGCGCGGAGATTATGACGCTGGCCCTGAAGCCGCCGAAAGAATTCGCGGGGCACGTGGCCGACTTTTACATACAACAATGCATCGCTCAGGCCGGCTTATCCGCAGCGCCCGAACAGGCTCAGCACTTCGATTCTCTTATAAAGGCGACTAGTGCGGACATAGTTAGAGGCAGGGAGTTACTCCTTGAGGCGGGACTCGATCCGGACCAACGGCCAATTGTCATCCACCCTGGCAGCGGCGGGCCGAAGAAGTGCTGGCACTTGGACAACTTCTCGGCGGCGGCACAAAGGCTTAAATCGAACGGTTTGCAGGCGCTATTCCTATTGGGGCCGGCGGAGGCGGATAGATATGGCAAGGCCGAAATTCAGAAGATAAGCAGCGCGGCGCCGTGTCTTAGCGGTCTATCCTTGACGGAGGTCTTGGGGCTGCTGGCCTGTGCGCACGCCTTTATCGGAAACGATAGCGGCATAACCCATCTTGCTGCGGGATTAGGCATCAGGACCTTCGCCCTTTTCGGCCCGACAGACCCTTGTCTTTACGGGCCTATCGGCCGGCAAGTCACGATTCTCACCCACAGCCCAAGCACCTTTGCCCGGAAGCCATCGGCCAGGTCGCAAAGCAAACTCGTTGACGCTGTCCTATCCGCCTAACCGCGGTCTATCGCAGTTGAGATAACAGGCATAGCATCTAAAGAGGGGCGAAGGCCGCAAGATAGGCAGATATAGCTTCTTTTTGCGGAAAATTGGCTTCTTGACGGCAGGAAGAAGCCTGCTATAATAACTCAAACTGACCGATTCTGTTTTTTTGACACGGATTTACACAGATTAACACTGTCTTTGATATAATTGGATTCCTGCTTTCGCAGGAATGACAGATACTCTTATCGTCAAGTCCTTTTGGATATTTCAGCTCGGCAGACGATATTCGATATGAAGAGCTTCCGGCAAAGGTATTAGGCATCAGGTATTACAATGCAGGAAAAGAGTTTAGCTGAATTGGCGGACTACGTAGGCGGGCGGGTCTTCGGCGACCCTAACGTGAGGATCAAATCCGCATCAACGCTCGGACGCGCGGAAAAGGGTGATATTAGCTTCCTGACCAATCGTAAATACGCTAAACAACTGCGGACGACCAGGGCAAGCGCCGTGATCGTAGGCAAAGAGACGGTGAGTGCAAACGTGCCGCTTCTGATAGCAGAGGATCCGTACTACGCCTTTATGCAGGTAATGGTGCTGCTGCACGGGCATCACAAGCACAAGAAGGTGGGGATAAGCCCGCATACGTCTATTGCAGACACGGCGAAAATCGGCGCGGATTGCCACATACACGACTTTGTCACAATAGCAGACGAGGCAAAGATAGGAGACGGCTGCATTATATACCCTTGTGTCTATGTCGGGCAAGACGTTGAAATCGGCAACGACGCCATAATATATCCGAATGCCACCATTTATGACGGGTGTAAGATAGGCAATCGGGTGATCATCAATGCGAATGCGTCAATCGGCGAGGACGGCTTCGGCTACGCCAGCCATGACGGCCTGCACCACAAGATACCTCAGATCGGCACGGTTATAATTGAAGACGACGTGGAGATCGGCGCCCTGTGCGGGATCGAGAGAGGAACGCTCGGCGATACGGTGATAGGCGAGGGAAGCAAGCTGGGCGACTTAATCGCGATAGGCCACGGCACAAAAATCGGCGCACACAGTCTGCTTGTGGCGCAGGTCGGGATTGCCGGCTCGACGAGCATCGGGCATCACTGCATA
>DATEBC010000257.1:0-2455 GCA_035288065.1 Sedimentisphaerales bacterium
ACGCCGTCATAAACAAAATATGCAAAATTAGGCACCGGCTCATTCTCATAGTCATACTGGTACGGAGCCCTCGTCTCCAGGCCGGTATAATCCCACGCATAAACCCGGTACCGCACAAGCCGACGATGCGTTTGAATCGACCCGTCAAGGACAACCGTGAAGGTATCGTCCCCGGCCTCTTCATCGCCGTCGAGCCCGTCGTCGTGCATTGCGGCCATATCCCAATTCGTCTCATATTGCGAGTCGGTAAGCTCAATATAGCTGCCCGGGTTCACAAGCTGGTAGAACAGCATAACGTATTCGACGCCGTCCGAATCGGTCACTTTGGCCGTTATCGTCACGTCTTCGCCGTTTCGAGGCTGCCTCGGGCTGTGATCGATCTGTCGCATGTGAGGCGCCGTATTATCCGTATAAGAGGTGTTTCTCCTGCCCGGCGACGGCCCGGCAGCAGAAGGCGTCGCTTCCAGCCGAACATCAAGAAAACAATCCGAAGAGCCGCTAAGCGACGCATTGTGAAGGTGAATCGCCAGAACATTGGTCCCTTGCCTGAGATAGCCCGAAGGAGCCGGCAGCGTGAAAGTATTCCAGCTTTGGTCTTCGCGCGCGCCCATAGCTGTGCCGTCATACGGCATCTCGTCGGCCTGCATATTCCCATTCTGCACGTGCTTGTTGTTGATGTACGCATTGAATCCGTCGTCGTAAATCACCTCAAGCTCCAGGCCACCTATCGCCCCCGCGTCGGCCACCTCGAATTCTTTGCGGAGATAGACCGACCTATAGTTGCCCTGCATATCCAACGGCGTGTCTATAAAGTCCTCGCCATAACCGATAACAAGATCGCCATCCAACCAGGCCGAGTCGTCAAAGCCAATCTCGCGCCACTGCCTGGTATTAGGCTCGGATGCTTCGCTGAAGCCCTCGAAGTATTTCCATTCGGCCCCAGATTCTATCAGCGTCGTCGGTTCGCCGACAAAATCCGGCTCGCTCGGACGCCAGCTCCCGCCCAGGTCGTTGTCCTGCGACGGATTAACCAATTCGATCGAGTACCCCGGAGGACAGCCTACCGTCGGCCAGGGAAAGCCGAGCTTGTATTCGACCTCGTCAACCTGCTCGCCGTCCGAATCGCGCAAGACAATCCGCTCCCCCTCATTGCTGAGCTTGCCCACCCATGGCCCGAAAAGAATGCTCGAAGACACGCCGAACTTGCTCTCAACCTGTTCGGGACTCTGAGCAACAACTACATACTCGTCCGACCCCAAAATGACCCCCGCCGGAAACTCATAAGATACGCCGCTGTCGAAATACCAATTCCCGATATTAACATCGAAAGCGCTTCTATTATAAAGCTCGATATACTCGACAAGCTCCGTCTTTTCATCGGGATCGTAGTGAATCTCATTGATAATGACCTTCGAGCGGGTCTTGCCCCAGTCCTTCGCCAGCGCCGCGAAGTCGCCCATGTTCACTCCGTCGTCGCCGGTAATGTCGGCATCCGCGCCCGCAGGATCGAGCCACTGCTCGGCAAGCAACAAGACATCCTCGAAATTCACCTCGCAATTACCGCTCAGATCGCCTTCAAGGCAAATCGCCCGGACGGAGCCGGCAGTAGAAATGGCTAAAACCAGACCAAGCAAATACAGACCAGCAGACTTGTGCATCTTACTATCCTTCCTCGCGGGCATCCCTGGCCGCAAACCTTCGCACCATCACTCCGGCTTGCCGGCCGCCAACGGACTGCCCGCAGAATAAGCCATTGTCTTACTATAACACATCCCAGCCCGCCAAGTCAACACACTTTTGCCACAAATACTCAATCTCCGCTCAATAACAGGTATCCTTAGAAACCCGCAAAATATACCGGCGCCGCAACCGACAAAAAGCCGAATTTGCACTCAGACGCCTATAATAACGGCCCTATTATTCCTACGTTGCCGAAAACAGCGCTGTTCGGCCTGCAAAACGCGCATTTGCAGGTCATTGCGAGGCCCTTTGGGCCGTGGCAATCTCAAGACGTCACTTGTGGACTCTTTCCGCTTCCACTCTCTTCTCAGACCCGCAAAACTGCCCCCCTTTTTAGCGTAAATCCTGTTTGACAAGAAGCGGCCCCAGACACTATCCTGTGCCTGACTCAACTGGATAGTCTGGTTATGCTAACAAAGGTCTATGACCTGTTTTGTAAGGAGACAAATTATGAGCGCAGCACTGAACAGGCGAGAGTTCTTGACAGCAGGGGCGGCCGGAGCTGGTGTCGTCCTGCTGGCCAATCAATTCGCACGGGCCGGCCAGACCGAAAACTGGCCCCCAAAAATGCCCCCCGTCAAAATCTACCAGGTCTATATCGGCAGGACCGGCGGAATATACCTCTCAAGGCCGACTGCCGAAATAAAGATGTTCGAGGAATACCTTGCCGGCATCGAGAAAAAGCTCGGCGATGTCAAATTCATCGGCGGAGAGA
>DATEBC010000258.1:0-4538 GCA_035288065.1 Sedimentisphaerales bacterium
ATCCCTCCTCTGCCGTCGATAAGCCTGCCTGCCCGACAGCCGAGATAAAAGCCTCGATATTCTCGCTCGAAACACCGTCCGGCATGCCCCCCCCACAAGACATGATAATACGCATCCTGTCGATTATGCCATCGGTCGCCGCCCGCACACTCTGGCAAATCTCCCCGGGCGTCCCCGCTGCAAGCACCTCAAGCGTAGGTATATTGCCCAGCAACGTTACTGCGCCGTTCGTCAGCGCCTTCATTTCGCTCAAGGTGTGGTTGAAGCTGAAATTGAACAGGTTCACGCCTATTCCTTCGAGATACGGCGCGCAAACCACGCCTGCCGCGTCGTTGTGAAAGAACCGCACCGCAACGTCCAGCGATTGGAAAATACGCTCAAGATAAGGCAACGCCATTTCCCTAAAATCATCATCCCCGAGAAACCCCACAATGTCGTCGAGAATTAACACTCCATCAATAGACGAGAACGTCTCCGCCTGGAGCTTCAGCCAATCGATCAGGAAATCCGTCACAGTCGCAAGTAGTCTGTGGATCGGCTCCGGGTCTGTCCGAATCGCCATGAGAAAGCCGGTGCTGTTCATCAGAAAGCACGCTATATTCAAAGGGCCGCGGGCAACCGCGAACTTGATAGCGTGCCCGGCCTGCTCGATTTGGCCGGCGTAGTGCTTGAGACGGCTGAGGACAAAGGGCGTCAAGCCGTCTGTTCGCGGGTTTGGCTTTTTCAAATTGTCGATCTGCGAGACATCCGTAATAACCTCCCCTGCAAAAGGCATCCCATTCTCCAGCCACGTGCACTTCGCCCCGAACGCCGACGGCTCGGTGCACATCCCGAACTCCGACCAGAAACCGGGCAGGAAAAGCACGTCGGGAAATGCCCGAACGGCCTTGAGATTGGCCTCGAACCACATCCGCTCGCTCGAAAAATAATCGAGCGTCGATATCCCCGCCCAGCCCGCAAGCCACGGGCTGTCGATAATAAAGCCCACCGGCATCGGCTTAATCAGCTCGCCGTTGATAACCGCCAGCAGCTTATCCCATTGCTCGTCCGTCATACCGTCGTCGTCTGCTTATTGCCCTTACGCATGAAATGGACAATCAGAACAAGTCCGACAAAAGCGGCGATTATCACGATGCTCCACCACCCTATCCTCGGCCAGATGCTCCACATACTGACAAACGCCGCCGCCCCTGCCGCCGGAACCATTAACACGTTCCATAGCACACGCCTGCCGCCCCGCGGCATACTGTCCCCCAGCACGTTTTTGCTGTTCATCATAATAAGGAAGGTGATGTAAGCGATCGGCAGAAGCAGGTTGCAGAATGACGAAGTAGCGATTGCCAGCCAGGGTGCAGGCCGTGTCCAGACGATAGCGGCCAATGCGCCGACCGACGGCATTAACGACCCTATCCGCTGTGTCCGGCCGCCCTGCGGTTTGTTGAGCAGTTCGCACAGGCACAGCCCGTTGATTGCCATCAGCATTGTCGCTGCGCTCAAGCCCAGGCCCATTACGCCCAGCCCGAAGAAATATTGTGCGACTGCCTTGCCCGCCAGGGGCTCCAGCATCGCCGCCAGATTGAAATTGTCCCGTTTAACGAGCATCGCAGCCATTCTCTTGTCGGCATACGGCAGTGAGTCGATCTTGTGCGCCAGCTCCTCCTTCGAAAGTTTTCCAACTGTCTGATCGCCCAATTCAATTGCCAGCCGCCCCTTCAACAGCGCGTCATACTGCCCGGTAAGATTCTTCGCCGGCTCTACGCTTACCGTTTCACCCTCCTTACCCGGTACGAAACCGGGAGCAGGTCTAAGGTAGAATTGCGAAGCCGCGGCCATTACCACAAAGCCGGATGCCAGAACGAACGGTATGAAAAGACCCGTCGAGAGGTCGAATATCGCCAGACCGCGGAAGT
This sequence comes from Sedimentisphaerales bacterium, assembly GCA_035288065.1. Taxonomy (GTDB): domain Bacteria; phylum Planctomycetota; class Phycisphaerae; order Sedimentisphaerales; family Anaerobacaceae; genus JAFGCD01. Next base: position 1,911 of record DATEBC010000258.1, read on the forward strand.
CCTTGTCCCAGCCCCTTCGCATCATCGAGTATGGAAAAAGGAACGTCATATTGACGCCTACCGTCGCGGCCATTGCGCTTACGAGCACGTCCCGCTGATGGCTGACGATAAGGTGTGTCCAGAACTGACGACCGTTTTCTGCAACCGCCTCAAGGTAGGGAGTAAAGCCCTCGGTCGGCTTGAAGATGGCTTTGGGGTCGGGTATCAGGCCCCGCAGAATCGCGCCCCAGTCCATACCTTCTTCCTGGAGACTCAATTTTATGATTACGCCCAAGAAACACAGAACGATTAGGCTAACCAATCCTTTTATGATGAACTCGAATATCTTAACGCCCCTTGCGCCGGCGCCGTATAACATCGTTATGATAATGCAGAACAACAGGAGGAAGCCGACGACAATCGCCTTGCCCCACGGGTCAGGTATTGCCTCCGGCCCGACAAGTTTGGGCAGTAGGTTCTGCTGAATGGCGGCGGTTGCCAGGGTGTACTGCGGCATGGACCAGACGAGGTTGGCCGCCATTGCCGCGAACAGCCAGCTCCAGCCAAGAACGGGGCTTACCTGCTCGTTAATCACACGCAGAGGCCGCTTGCCGGTTGAGAGCGTTATGTATGCGATTGCAGCCAGCATCACAATGCCCAGAATCATTCCGATCGGCTGGAACCACAGAAAAGTGAAGCCCGATATAACGCCGAGGTAAAGGCTTGACGAGAATGTGACGCCGCCGACCGTTATGCCGCTCTGCAGCCAGCCCGGCCCCGACAATCGCATGAATGCCAGGGCAAGCGCCCCCCGGCCCTTCCGCCTGGCAGTGCTTATCAACTCGCGGTCGTTTTCAATCCGTGGGTTGACGCGCGTCGCATCCTGCCCAGTTCCGTCGTTCTTAGCCACGTCTAAATCTCCTGATTAGCCTTTTATGGGACATTCTCGGACAGTATATATTCCTTGGTTCTCGATACGATTTCCGGGTCCGTCTCAAATGGCAAACAGCCCGTGCCTATGATAATTTGGTCCCTATTCTGTGCCAGTATGAGCACCCTGTCAACTTCCTTCTTGACGGCCTGGAAGTTTCTTGCCGTCATCGAGAAACTCCATAGCTGATCCTTACCATTGGGCCTCGGCATACGGACCTAAGGGGCCTTTGGCTGCAAGCTTGGCCCTGGATTTGATAATGGCCTCTGCAATTGCGATGTCACTGACTCGGGTGATTTTTATATTTGACGAATCCGTTTCAACGATAGTCACCTTTTCGCCGAGGGCCTCGACGAGCTGGGCGTCGTCGCTGATCTTGCTCTGATCGAGGTTCTTCAGATTCGCGTACGCCTTCCTGAGCAGTTTGGCCTCGAAGACCTGCGGCGTCTGGGCCTCGAAAAGGTCCGACCTGTCAACCGTCTTGACGATGACGCCGTCTTTGGCCTGCTTGATAGTGGCGGCGACGGGGCAGGCCGGTATCGCCGCGCCGCTTTTCTCCGCCGCGGCGATTGTCTCATTAATCATCTTCTCGGTCACACAGCAGCGGCAGGCGTCGTGCACGGCAACCAGGTCAATATCGTCTTTCACGAGCTTCAGCCCGTTGTTGACCGTATCGAAACGCTGCTCGCCGCCGAAAAAGAGCTTAACGCCGAAAAACTTGAGATTCGGACCCCATTTGACGTCCACTATTTCTTCGTCGTCCGGGTTTATCCCCAGCAGCACCTGCTGGACCTCCTTGCGGTCGGCGAACATTTCGACGCTTCGCACGAAGACCGCGCGTCCGTCAACGTCGGCAAACTGCTTCTTCCTCTTGCCGCCGAATCGCGTGCCAGGCCCGCCGGCACAAATTATCGCTGCAACGGTCTTTGACATAGCTCGATTTCCTTTTGTCTTTTATATTCTATGTCGAATCTCGTATCGTGTCTCACCAGGTCGCTCACGCTCCCGGCTCTTCTGTCTCCTGTATTCTGTATTCTCTCTTAATAGTCGATACCCCGCCGGGCGCCGATACCTTTGTCAAACGGATGTTTGACGTTCTTCATTTCAGTTACCAGATCCGCGAGGGCCAATAATTCTTTGCTCGCTCCGCGTCCGGTCATCACTATCTCGACGCCGGGGTCCCTTCTGTCGATAATGCCCTTAATATCTTCGAGTTCGGCAAGGCCCTTGGCTAAGCAGAACACAATCTCATCGAGTATGAGCACATCGTAAAGCCTCTTCTCCGCGGTCTGAGCGAGTCTTTCGAGTGCATCGCGGATTGCCGACTTCATCTCGGCAAAGGCTTCCTTGTCGTCGGGGGATTCGGCCATATCCCAGGCCACATCAAGCGCCTCGACCCTGATTCTAACGGCGCCCAACTGTAATGCGAATCGCTCGCCGATATCGAGAGACGGCGGTTTTAGGAACTGATAAATGAGTACCTTATTATTCTGACCCGCCGCACGCAGCGCCAGGCCGAAAGCGGCCGTCGTTTTGCCCTTGCCGTCGCCCGTATAAACCTGCACAAGTCCTTTATCCAACATATCGCCATAGTAAGGCCAAAAACCGCCGATTAAAAGCCAAAACCTCAAAATCCGCCGTCGTCTGCGAGCCGTTTGCCTAGTTTGTAATACCAGTCAGAAAAACTCAATGCGCTTTTGCGGGTGTCTCTTGGGTGG
>DATEBC010000259.1:0-2845 GCA_035288065.1 Sedimentisphaerales bacterium
CCCTCGGCGTTAAGCTGGCGACCGACTACACGGCTTTTGGAACGCTGGGCGAAAACGCGATGCTGGCGCTATCCAACCTGACGGGTGTCGCAACGCACGGCGGCGCCGCGGGCGCCATATCCGCCGCTGAGGGAATCGGCGCAACAGGGTCAGGCACAGTTCTTGGTGTCGGAGCCGACGTCTATGCCCTGATTGATTTCCTCGTCAAGAACACCGACGCCAGGATACTGAACCAGCAGTCGCTGTGGACAAAGGATAACGAAGAGGCCAGCTTCTTCAAAGGCAGTATGGTGCCGTTCCTCGAGGGCACGACTTTGCTGAGCACCGGCGGCGGCTCGACACAGGATATTACTTTTGAGCCGGTTGGCATGGAGCTCCGCGTCAGGCCGAGCATCACTCCCCAGAACAAGGTCGATATGGTTGTGAATGTTAATATCTCCCAACTAACATCAGATGTTGTCAACAGCCAGCCGGTCAGGAGCCAAATGGAGACTACTACCAACATGATCGTCGAGGACGGACAATCTCTGCTTCTCGGCGGCATACTCTTCCAGAAGGACAGCCTTGTCAGGACCAAGGTCCCCGGATTAGGCGATATTCCTCTGGTGGGCGGGCTGTTCCGCCATAAGGAATCCATTCAGTCCAACAGCGAGCTGCTGGTCTTTATGACGCCTCGGGTCATAGACGAGAAGGCCGAGAATATTTCAGAAGCCACTAAAGCGGCCATCGAAGGACCGAGGAAAAAGTTGGAGCAGATTCTGGGCCAGTTGGGTAAAGCCGTCGAGGGACTGGACCAGTAATTTTCGCGCACCACGTTTCATAAATCTCGCTACTATGGGGTAATGAGATTGCTTCGTCGTCCCGATGGGACTCCTCGCAATGACAATTTAAGACTTTTCGGTGTCATTGCGAGCCGAGCGCAGCTCGGCGTGGCAATCAGCATGGAAAAGGAGTCCAACAAATGTACGTAGCACTCGGCATTGTCGTAGCGGTTCTTTTTGTAATTGTCCTAATCTACAACAGCCTTATCGGTAAGAAGAACCAGGTCAAAAACGTGTTCGCCACGATCGACGTATTGCTGAAGAAAAGGTACGACCTGATCCCGCAGCTTGTCGCAGCGGTGAAGGGGTATATGCGGCACGAGAGGGGCCTGCTGGAGGAGATTACCAAGGCGCGTGCGAGGGCGGTTTCAGGCCGGCTCTCGGACGACGAGCAGGTCCTGCTCGACAACACGGTTAGCAAGGCGCTCGGCGGCATTATGGTCGCCGTCGAGAATTATCCCGACCTCAAGGCGGATAAGAGCTTCATGCATCTCCAACGGACCATGACGGAGATCGAAGAGCAGATTTCCGCAGCCAGGCGGGCGTACAACGCCGCTGTCGAGGCGTTCAACAACGCCGTGGAGATGTTCCCGACGAATATCATCGCTTCAATGATGGGCTATAAGACCAGGAGCTTCTTTGAAATCCGCGAGGACGAACGGCGGCCCGTCAATGCCGGGGGGCTTTTGGGTAATTAGATCCGGATATCGCTTTTCAAATTGCAGAATAGACTAATGGTTTGTCAAGATTGAAACTGTAGGCGTCATTGCGAGGCCCCCTTGTGGCCGTGGCAATCTACAGTGTTCGACTGGTTCAAGATTGCCGCGTCGGCCTTCGGCCTCCTCGCAATGACAACCACTAAAATCAATGCTGGCAGAATACTAATGAAGACGCTCGACGATTTAAAGCGGTTTTACGATACAACGTTGATGCCCGACTTGCTGGCGCTCGAGGGGCAGCGAAGGGGTATCGCGCGTAAGATCATGATCGTCATAATCGTCATAAACGTAGCGCTGGGCCTGGGCAGTCTGGCCTTCGTCTTCATGGAGAGCAATATGCTGGCCGTTGTCATCGCGGTTGCTTTGTGCCTGATGATCGGCGGGGTCGTATGCAAATTGTTTACGCGCGGTTATGTGACGTACTTCAAATCGCTCGTTATTGAGAGAATAGTCCATTTTGTTGATGATAGCCTCAGCTACGAGCCGAGGAGCTGTATTCCTAAATCGACCTTTATGCTCTCGAAGATATTCACGACGAAGCCTAATCGCTACAAGGGCGATGATTTCGTATCGGGCAAGGTCGGGGCGACGCAGATTCAGTTTTCCGAGCTTAACGCCGAGTACGAGAGCGGCTCCGGCAAGAACCGCCATCGATATACCGTTTTCAGGGGCATCTTTTTTATTGCCGATTTCAACAAGCATTTCAACGGGCAGACCATCGTCCTGCCGGATACCGCTGAGAAGCTGTTTGGGCGGCTCGGCCGGAAACTGCAATCGCTCAACGTGTTCCGAGGCGAGCTGATTAGACTCGAGGACCCCGAGTTCGAATCTCATTTCGTCGTCTATGGCAGCGACCAGATCGAGGCCAGATACATCCTTTCGACGAGCCTGATGGCGAGAATCACGGACTTCAAAGAGAAAACAGGAAAGAAGATATACCTTTCGTTCATCGGTTCGATGGTTTTTGCGGCTGTTCCTTATACGCGGAATCTCTTCGAGCCGAGGCTTTTCAAGACGCTGCTCGATTTCGAGCCGATCAGGCGGTACTACGAAGATTTGCAGCTTGCCATAGGAATCGTTGACGAGCTTAACCTGAATACGCGTATCTGGAGTAAGGAATAGATGGATGCTCACAGCTTGACCCCGGACGATCTGGCGAATTTGCGAATTGATACGCTCGGCCCGTGCAAAATAGATTCGCCGCTGCTGTCGCTCAGCTCGCACTTTGTGGAGGATGAGGAGCGAGTTGCGGTGTATTCGCACTCGGCTGATTTGGAGGCCTGTGCCGGCTCGCCGGCGCCGATG
>DATEBC010000260.1:0-7701 GCA_035288065.1 Sedimentisphaerales bacterium
AGGCAACGAGATGACGGACGTCCTGACGGAATTCCCCAAGCTGAAAGACCCCCGTTCGGGCGAGCCTCTGATGAGGCGGTCCGTGCTCATCGCCAATACGTCGAATATGCCGGTGGCCGCCAGAGAAGCGTCGGTATATACGGGAATTACAATAGCGGAATACTTCCGCGATATGGGTTATACCGTAGCCTTGATGGCCGACAGCACGAGCCGGTGGGCTGAGGCGATGCGGGAGATTTCCACAAGACTCGAAGAGATGCCCGCCGAGGAAGGTTATCCGGCATACTTAGCGGCCCGAATCGCGGCGTTCTATGAAAGGGCCGGTCGAGTAGAGTGCACAGGCTTGCCTGAACGGGAAGGAGCGATCTCAATAATCGGGGCGGTAAGCCCTCCGGGCGGGGACCTCTCGGACTCAGTGGTGCAGGCCACACTCCACGTGGTAAAAGTCTTCTGGTCGCTAAAGGGCGAGCTGGCGTACCAACGCCACTTCCCGGCGATAGACTGGTTAACCTCGTACAGCTTTTATAAGCAGTATTTGAGGGGATGTTTTGAAGATAAAGAGCAGGGAGACCAGATGGAGCGGATGACGGTTGAGGCGATGGGGCTGCTGGAGCAGGAGGCTGAGCTTATCGAGATTGTCAGACTGGTCGGGGCCGAGGCGCTTTCGCCGGAGGATCGGCTTGCCCTCGAGACGGCGAGGTCTATCCGGGAGGACTTCCTGCACCAAAATGCGTTCCACAAGGTCGATACCTATACCTCGATGGAAAAGCAGTATGAAATGCTCAAGATGGTTCTGCACTTCCATAAGCAGTCGCTTGAGGCGATTGCGGCGGGCGTCGATACGCGGGAGATATTCAAGCTGGCCGTCCGCGAAGAGATCGCCAGGGCCAAGTATATTCCCGAGACGGAGATTAACAAGATTACCCAGATCAGGACGACAATCGAAGAGCAGATCAAGCAGTTACAAGGTGCAGCGATCGGGTGATTTGAGACGGACGGCTTCGGGCGCTATCGCCACTAAGGCACTAAGCCCTAAGGGCTCCTGGCGGAGACACAAAGTTGTTAAAAAAGAGAAAGTTCATGGTGGGCCAAAGCCCACGCTATGAGCTACGCGTGGCACCGCTACTAAGCCAATAAGAACGTGTGTGAGAAGTGGCACGACCATCTCCGCAAGTCCCGCCAGGGATGCCCGCGCAAGCGGCCCATGGGGCTTGCGGCGGAGTCCGTGGGACTTAGCCGTGCGTTTCACGAGGTGGCCCGGTCTTCTATTATTATCATGCCGACCACCTGGGCTCGTCCCAGGTAATGACCGGCCGAAACGGCGTTATGGTCCAGCAGTACGGATACAAGGCATTCGGAGACGAGCAGTACAAGAACAATACCAGCGCCTTTAGCGTCTCCAATCGCTATACGGGCCAAATCTTGGACGAAGATACCGGCCTGTACTACTACGGCGCCCGCTACTACGACCCGCAATTGGCCCGGTTCGTCCAGGCCGATTCAGTCGTCCCTGCGGAATACAGCTCCCAGGCACTCAACCGCTACTCTTACGGCATCAACAACCCTCTGAAATTCAACGACCCAACAGGACAGAGCTTCTGGGGTGCGATTGCCGCTATTGTAGGCTGGTTGACCTCTGCTGCCGTGGTAAAGGCAATAGTTATTGGCGCATCTATCGGCGCTGGAATGGCCGCGCTAACGGGCGGGGACGTGCTCAAGGGCGCCCTGGCTGGGGCTATCGGAGGGATGTTCGGGGTGGGCTTCAACCCGGTCAGGATCGTCGCCGGCGGGGCCATAGGCGCGCTCGTTACAGGCGGCGACCCGATGATGGGGGCGATGACCGCGGGGATAGCAGCCGGCGTCGGAGCCTGCTTTGAAATAAGCCCGTTAGCAGGTGTGTTCGGCGATGTCGAAAATAGCTATTTCGCAGCCCTGAGATTCAGCACGGCCTCCGGCGCACTCGCCGGCGGCGTCACCGCCGAAATCTTCGGCGGTGACTTCAGCGAAGGAGCTGTCCAAGGGGCTATGGGTGCCGCAGCCGGATATGTGGTTTACGAGCACATAGAGTCATTCGTGAGGGTAGTTGCCGACATAACCAGAACGGTCTATCGTGCTTCTGTCCAGACTGTGAGGATAACAGCGAAGACTGTCGCTCTCGCTCTTGATGTTGCGGGGGATGTAATACGCTTTAGTCTGCCGACCCTCGCCGCAGTGGCAGGTGTCACATGGAATTCGCCAAACACAGTTCTGGGTCTGGCATACGGATATGCAGGGGTAGTTGCAGGAGGTGATCCTCCCGTATTTGACCCTGCATCGAGGGCCATTCACTTTCCGAACAATCCGTTTCAACCTGCTGGGACAGCCGTTACGCTTGGCAATGTTACAATCTACGGAAAAGGAGGCTACCCGAGATACCGTTTGCATGAAATACAACATATACCTCAAGGAGAGGCGTTGGGCCCACTTTATCTGCCACTCCATATAATTGACAAAATCCAACATGGGCTTGGCCCTGCGGGTTGGCTGGAGAAGGGGCCCCATTCAAATCCTCCAAGACCTTGGCCTTGGCCCTGAAAAGGAGACTGTTCGATGAGCAAATCAATATTAATAACACTGATCATTTGCATTGTTACAGTATGGTTGTTGCAGGGTTGCGATTTTTCCGTGGGTTATGGTATTTCCTTGAAGCCCGATGTGCAACGTGAATCAGCAGATCCTAATAGGGCAATACAGAGTGATTTCAACGCTGTGAGGCAAGTAGTTGAAAATTGGGCATTTCAGGAGGGCTTTGAAGAATATGTCTCTGAGAGAGAATCAGGCCGCAGAGTCTATCAAAAAAGTGATGGGGGCAGGCTCTTTAGAATCTTCATCATCTATGACCCAGGAGGATATTATATTTTCGACGATTCAGACGGCGACATAATTGAAGTATCGGTCCTAGAATTGCAGACACGTAAAAGAAGAGCCGTGTTAGAGAAAATCTATATGGAACTGCGTGCTAGGCTTCGAGCGGCATTCGGTGATTCCCGTATCCAGGGAGAATATTAGGGAGAATATTAGAGAATATTGAGAATATTAGGAGAATATTAGGGACAGTCACTAATTTCTGTTAGTTGTATGCCGCCTTAATAGGTGGCTGTCCCCAGTAGGGTAAGGCAAAACCATATTGGCATCCATTCTATGGCCGCGAGACTCACACATGGTTTAATTGGAGGAGCAAATGGGTGGAGATGGGATTGCTAGGAGTAGAAAAATGAAGATAAAGCAGCTAGTATCAAAGAGAGTTATTTGCATCTGTATTGTAGGTGCGGTTCCTATTGCCTTGTCAGTTTTGTGGCAATGCCAGTTCTATCACGAAAGGATAGTCTGGACTAGGGGCAGTCTTTTCATTGCAAGAGATAATGTAGATAAATTCAACGAACTAGAGGGGAGAAATCCTTTCTCCTTGGCAGAAATAAATCAGTATGCTCGTGCCCAGGTTATATTTTAATATTTTAATATTTTAGTAATATTTTGAATATTTTAGGGACAGTCACCAATTTCTGTTAGTTGTATGCCGCCTTAATAGGTGGCTGTCCCCAGTTACGATGAAACTCCGGTCATGTTCTTTGAATATGATGGTTATTATGGGCATTCCTATGGTCCCTGTGCGAGAGCATACGAAGACAGTGCACACATAACAGTTATTCGCAAGTCCGATTTAGAAGGGAGTTCTGTTGTTGATCTCTCCGCGTATCGATTCAAAACTTGGGAAGACGGGCTTACGAACAAATGTGGGGATAAGATGATCTCTGTGGAGCTGGCATCCACTGGGCAAAATCCCGTTTATTTGGATCTCCATCAGACCGCCGTGAGAGCCACTGCTGCTCCTAGCAATGGAGCCTATATTGCATCTGTTAGTTACGATAGTCAAGTAATTATCCAATATATCGATAGGCCGATTCGCAAGGTGTTTGGGCCATTTCCTCACGAAGACACGTTTTCGTCGCTTTCAGTCAGCTGCGATGGAAATATACTCGTAGCCGGAACAGATCCTCACCCACAATTTCCACATATTTTGAAGATTGCCACTTCCGATGGCAGCTATGACATGATTGACATACCCCAAGATGGAACGATGATATCCCTCTTCCTTTACGATTCCGGAAAAAAGCTAACCTACGTTACCGCTCCCAACAAATTGTTCTTTTTTGACCTTGAGCTGCGTCAAGTGACGAATTCTCAACAGGCTCTGGGCACGTTTATTGTTAGCGCGGCAGCCTCGCCTCAAGTGAAGTTCATCGCAACTGCTACGGCTAGGAACGAGGCGGATGCCAACAGCGTCGAGTCTTGCGGGTTGACTATATTCGACCAACAGGGCAACAAGACTCTCGTGCATCAGTTCGAAGATTGTCGCTCAAGTTTTCTTGCAAAGATGGCATTCTTGACCGAAGACTGCCTGGCTCTGTGTCTGCCGGTTGGGGAAATGTGGAAGTGGAAATGGTCGCCGGAGAAAAGCCAATGGACCATAGAAGAGAAGCTGCGAATAGAGAGTGGTCAGTTCTCGGCGGTCGAGTGTTCACAAGATGGGAAGATGCTCTGGCTGTCCGTGGGCAAGAAGCTTATGGCTATAGATACAGCTACCGGAAGAACAGTGCGCGAACAGAAATTTGACATTGCGGAACCCAAAAGCAAATCTTGGGTCCAGCCCATAACGGTCATCAAAATAATCCCCGCCAAGGAGCTGCTCGCAGTCGGGTTCCAAGACGGGCGAATTGCGTTAGTCCCGGTTCCCAAAACGCTTGCGCCAGATCTCCCAGACTGAGGCGTGAGAACGCGAGAAAAACCTCATAGAACAGCCTGGCGGTAGTTTTTGTAAAAGTTCTTTAGGAGATACAAGAATGAGATGTAGATTAACGATTATTGCATTGTTGTTATTGGCAGGTATTGCGATTGTATTGGTCTGTCCGCTGGCGAGCGGGGGTGCGGATCCTGGTATCAAGAAGGAGCACCTGGACCCGGATGCCGGCGACTTCGTCGATGATGTAACCAACGTTACATTGCTGAATTTGCAGTGGACATCCGTGGCGGGATAGGCTACATTGAATATAGTATTTCGTAAAGGTGTAAGAGTCTTTGGGGATTTGGAATGTTAGCTATTAAGGAATATCAGACAGTTGCGAGTATTCAGGGCCCGTTGATGATGGTGGAGATGGTCGATGAGGCCAAGTACGGGCATATTGTCGATATCGAGCTTGGGGACGGGTCGATTCGGCACGGCCAGATTCTGCAGGTCGAGAACGACAAGGTTCTCGTGCAGGTCTTCGAGGGCACGCGGGGGATCGACGTGGAGCGGACTACGATGCGGTTTCTTGCCAAGCCGCTGGAGCTGTCGGTCTCGCCGGAGATTCTGGGACGCGTTTTCAGCGGGTTAGGCGAGCCTAAGGACGATGGGCCTGCGATTATTCCGCAGAAGCGGCTGGATATAAACGGCCAGCCCATCAATCCGTTTGCCCGCGATTATCCGAATGAGTTTATCCAAACAGGGATTTCGACGGTTGACGGGTTGAATCCGCTTGTGCGCGGCCAGAAGCTGCCGATATTTTCCGGGGCCGGCCTGCCTCACGACGAGCTGACGGCCCAGCTCGCCAGGCAGGCGACGATTCTGGGCGAGGGGGAGGCGTTTGCGGTTGTCTTTGCGGCGATGGGGATTACGTTCGAGGCGGCGCAGTTCTTCATCGACGATCTGCATAATACCGGGGCTATCGAGCGAGCGGTTATGTTTGTCAATCTCGCCAACGACCCTGCGATCGAGCGGATCGCAACGCCGAGGTTTGCGTTGACGGCGGCGGAGTACTTGGCGTTCGATCTGGACATGCACGTTCTTGTGATTCTCAACGATATGACGAACTACTGCGAGGCGCTTCGTGAGATCAGCGCGGCGAGGAAGGAGGTTCCGGGTCGGCGCGGGTATCCGGGGTATCTCTACACGGACCTTGCGACGGTCTATGAGAGGGCCGGAAGGATCAAGGGCAAAAAGGGTTCTATTACGATGGTTCCGGTGCTGACGATGCCGGAGGACGATAAGACCCATCCTGTGCCGGACCTGACGGGTTATATCACCGAGGGACAGATCATTCTTTCGCGGTCCTTGCACCGCAAGGGGATAGCGCCGCCGGTGGACGTTCTTCCGAGCCTGTCGCGATTGAAAGATAAGGGTATCGGCGCGGGCAAGACGCGCGAGGACCATGCGGACCTTTACAACCAGCTCTACGCGGCTTACGCCCGCGGCAAAGAGTGCCAGGAATTGGCGACGATTATGGGCGAGGCGGCGCTTTCGCAGGAGGATAAGAATTATATGACGTTCGCCAATTTGTTCGAGCAGAGGTACATCGGGCAGGATTACTACGAGAACCGGACGGTTTTCGAGACGCTCGATTTGGGCTGGGAGCTGCTCAGCATGTTCGAGAACGTCGAATTGAAGCGAATCGATATTAAGCTGATAGAGAAATATATGCCGCGATTTCGCAAGAAAGGCCGTGACCAGTGATCCGTGACTTGTGGCTCGTGAGCAGCGGCTCGCCTTAAGGGCATAAGGGCAAGTGAATGAAGGTAAAAGACTATAAAGATCTAAATGTTTGGCAAAAGGGGATTGAGATCGTAGATAAAATATACTCCATGGCTGCCAAGTTTCCGAAGGAAGAGGTGTACGGTCTCGTCGTTCAGATGAGGAAGGCAGCCGTGTCAATCCCGTCAAATATTGCGGAAGGATTTGTGAGGCGCCACTCCAAAGAATACAAACAGTTTTTGTACATATCATTGGGTTCATGCGCCGAACTGGATACACAGGTCATTATTTCTCACAGGAGAGGCTACATAACAAAAAAAGAATTAGAAGAATTGACGGAAGATATAAATCATGAGACCCGGATGCTCGTAAGCCTCATCAACAAAATCCAACAAGTTACGGGTCACGAGTGACGAGCGACGAATCATGTTAGCTAATGTAAATGCGACACGAATGGAATTGTTGCGGCTGCGCAAGCGGGTATCGCTCGCCGGGCGGGGACATCGTCTGCTCAGCTAGAAGAGGGATGAGATATCGCGGCAGTTGATCCAGATTGCTCGGGATATCAAGCCGTTGCGCGAGCGAGTTGAGAAGGAACTGCTTGAGACGTCCCGGCGGTTCATGCTTGCGCGTGCTGTGGTCGAGCCGGAGCATACCAAGGCGGCCCTTGCAGTGCCGACCAAGAAGTTCAAGCTGGCGGTTGAGTTCGCCAATGTGATGAACGTCAAGGTGCCGCATTTGGCCAAGGAGATTTCGGGCGAGATTATATGCTACGGGTATTCGACGACGTCGGGGGAGATGGATGTTGCGCTGTTGGCTTTGGAGCGGGCGTTCGACACTCTGATCGAATTAGCCGAGAAGGAGAAACAGGCCAGGCTCTTGGCCGTCGAGCTTGCGATGACACGGCGGAGGGTGAACGTCCTGGAGCACATAGTTATCCCCGAACTGCACGAGACTATCCGCTACATCTTCGATAAACTGGCCGAGGCCGAGAGGGATAATATCTCCCGGCTGATGAAGATTACGGATATTATAAGGGCGTGAAGCGTAGCTCGAGTAAATCCGAAATTAGAAGCGCGAAATCCGAAACAAACTCAAAGCTCCAATGGCCAAATGACAAAAACTTAAGGGGTGGGCGCGGATTTGCGGAGACT
>DATEBC010000261.1:0-2948 GCA_035288065.1 Sedimentisphaerales bacterium
TCTCGAAGTCCACCCGGCTGTCGGACAGGCAGCGTGGGCCGGGCCGGGCCATCGCCTCGGCGACCAGGTCTTCGCAGCCGCAGATGTTCGGCAGCCCGCCCACGTATTCGGGAATATCTTTAGCGCTCATACGAATCCCAATGACCTACATAGTACTCCGTAACAATCGAATTTATAAGTTGTCATTCCGCACCCGTTCGGCTGCGCTCAGGGCGGAGCTTGATGCGGAATCCATTTCTTAACAGTCTGGATTCCCGCTTTCGCGGGAATGACAAGCCACAAATACAAATGTGGCACCGTAGTAGGCAACCGGCATGGATTCAATTATAGTCGGCACGGTAATAGAAAGCGACCCCGCTGTATCGTTTTGTGTCGAGATTGGGCCCCCTTTCGGAGTCGTGACCATGCTCCCAGGTTATCAGCAGCGAATTGCGAAACGGCACGGCCCAGGGTATATCCATACGATAGCAAATCGGGGAATTCTTCTGAATCGTGATCCCGTGAAGGGCCAGCGTGCCGGTATGCGACAATCCCCAGGCGAAGTTGAAGTAATCCTCGGTTCCGGTTCCGTGAATTGAGGGCTGTTTTTCACCGTCGATGAAGAAGGAGTCGTCGCCCTCCATGTGGCCTGGACGGTCCATTACGAGACCTACGAATTGGCCGGCGCCCCTGAGGTCGGCAACGCAATAGTTCTTGCCGAGCGGAGGCTGGGCGTAGTCGTACCGATGGGCACAGAAAACAGCGTCGTCATTTGACAGTTCTTCCGGCTTGTACCGTATCTTGGCCTCGATGGCGGCGCTTGTTTTCCCATCACAGCGAAGCGATATCTTTGCATTTCGGCGAAAGGGCATGGGCAGATAGCAATAGTAAGCCCCGTCGGCAAAACCGGCCCAGAGACCCCTGACATCCTGCGAAGGTCTGCCAGCATCCGTGCAGGCGAAGAACGGCCCTATAAGCGTTGAGACCTGCGGATTCTTCGCGTCGTCCCAAGACATCTCAAGCCATATTCCTTCGGGGTTATCGACGGACAATTGAATTTCGTAGATCACCGCCGGGCCGTTCAACTCGAACAGCGAGTCGCGTCCGCCGGGCTCGAGTATCGTTTTAGCCGTGCTTTGCTTGGCTTGCGCAATGTTACCCCAGGGGGACCGACCGCAGTTCGACCATAGCGATTGGACCTCCGCCAGCGCCTCGGATTCGGACTGGCTCAGGTCCCACGCAAATCGTTTGATGTGCGCATCGGGTGGAAACTTGCGGCAGGTGATCTGGTAGTATATGTGCGGTATCTGTTGGCCGAAGCTGTTGGTGCGATATTGGTATTGCTCCTTGGGGGCCCTCGGGACCAGGACGACCTTGCAGAATTCTTGAAATGCTATGGGCACGTATGAATAGCGTCCCGGATATTTGCTGTTGCCGCAGAGGCCGGCCAGCGGAGCGACAAACGGGCGATGCCTGCCGGAGAAGATTTCATCGAGATCGACTTTAATGACCGGCTGGTTCCTATCATCGAGAAATATGAGCAGATCGTAAGGCTCGCCGCCGATTTCGGTTTTGTACGTGAACCACATTCGGTCTATGCAGCCCGGGCCGTCGGCCTCCATCAAGACGTAATGGTTATTATCTTCAATGCGAAGGAAGTTGCCGGAGTCGAAGTAGCCGCCGCCTCGGTCGCAGCCGGACGCATGGACCGTCCGCCAGGGCTTTAGCCGGCAGATAGAGCGAAGATCGATCATCTCGGCAAATGAGCCGGGCTGCGCGGCTGAATTTGACGCCGCAGCAATCACAACAGTGCTCAAGAGGCAGGCAATTATTAGAGTTGCTCCAGCAAGGGCGGCAGGTCGGTGATTTGGCGGATGGCATGTTGCGGTTTTGCGTTGGGGTCGGGGGAAATTTGGGTGTGGATGCGATTCGGGCGGATAAGCTGGATAGTCGTCATGCCGAGTGTGTTTGGCGTGATGAAGTCTTTTAGCTCGTTGTCGGCGACGCAGGCTGTAAGTTTTGGGTCGGCATTGAGGTTTTTCAGAATTTTCTCGAAGCCTGCGGGGGAGGGCTTCCAGGATTCTCGGCCGAACTCTTCGGTATAGAGTATCATTTTGAAGTAGTGTTCGATTTCCAGTGCCCGGACTTTCAGGCTCTGTGCGGGGAGGAAGCCGTCCGTGAGCAGGGCGAGGTCGTATTTGCGGCTGAGCTGATCGAGGACGCGGCGGCTGTCGGCGGGCAGGGTTATATTGGGGATGTGGTTGCGATAAAGCCGTATCAGCTCTTGAATGAAGCGGTCGTCATGGACTATTGCCAGCTCGTCGAGGGCGGCGTTGAAGGTCTTTGTGCGATTGCCGGCGGAGAATTGTCGCCAGAGCGTCCGGAAGATATTCTCCGGCGTCTTTGTGCCCGGCAGTATAGCGAGATGGTCGGCGACGGCGGTGAATCCGCTCTTGCAGTAGTCGATCTCGTCGTAGAGCGTGTCGTCGAGGTCAAGAATTACGGTTTGTATCATAGGCATTTGCGATTTAGTATTGACTATTCTGCATTTTGCACTTTCAATGTGTGCGTGTCAAGAAGGCTGTTCCAGACGCTTCTGGAAAATTGCAGGTTGGGCCTAACGTGCAATTTTGCAGAATTCACGATGAAAGGGTCGAGCGATGCGATTTTTGCGGCTAATGCGTCCTTCGCACTGGACTAAGAATGTTTTTGTGTTTGCGGCCCTGGTATTCGGGCAGCGTTCGTCGGGGACGGCGGAAGAGGTCTTGGTGGCGGTGAGCAGTGCGATTGGGGGGTTTGTGTGTTTCTGCTTAGCGTCGTCGGCGATTTACATTTTCAACGATATAATTGATCGCGATGCCGACCGGTCGCATCCTGAGAAGCGTCGTCGGCCTATAGCTTCGGGCGCCGTGGGCGTCGGCTCGGCAGCGGCGCTTTCGGTTATCTGCGCGGTCGGGGGGATAGGCGGG
>DATEBC010000262.1:0-12025 GCA_035288065.1 Sedimentisphaerales bacterium
CCGCTCGACGACGCCCAACGCCTCGGCATCGTGAGCCGCAAACAGCACGGCAACATCGCTGCAGCAGCGCACGTAATCGCCTACCGCCTAATTGCCAAGCTCTCTTTGAAGGATTTCCGGCCTACGACATCGAACCTCGACAATGTGGGATGCCGGCCTGCTGCTTCGCCTGGTCGGCGACCATTTTTTCGATTGCGGTCCAGCCGGCGAGCTGCTGTTGCGTTAGCGATGACGCCCGGCCGGTTTGGTGATGGCGGCGGACGGCGCGAAGCCAGCGGCGCTTTTTTCGGGGAAGGTTGACGCGCTCGTTGACAACAAGGCCGGTGACTCTTTGCTGCTGGTGCCTCCGCCGGATGGACAGCTTCAGCTTGTGATGGATCCTATAGTCGTAGTCGGCAAGGATGAGCTTCGTCTGCCGTATCGCCTTGCTGACGACACGGGGGCGCTCGGTTGCGAAAGAGAACGTCATATCATCCGCATAGCGTGTATAGACGGCGTTTAGCTTCTTGGCGGCCGCGGCCAGGCGGACATCGAGCCGGTAGTTCACAAGGTTGCTCAGGCGCGGACTCGTCGGCGCGCCCTGCGGCAGGCCGTCGTCGTATGTGCAAAGGTCGGTGAGCAGCCGGGCGGCAAGTCGATTCCAGCCGATACGCAAGAAGTAGCGTCGAATTCTGCTCCTTCGGGTCGAGGTGAAAAAATCCTTGATGTCCATTCGCAGGACGACGGCGGCCCCGACGTGCGCATTGGCGTTGGTGACGATGGATCGGCCCGCCTCGAATCCGGTGGCGGCAGGGTGGCTCTTCAGCCGCTTGAGCAGACGCCGCAGGATTCTTCTCTGGACCTTCTTCAGTTCCGGCTCCGGGGCGCAAATAGCTCTCAGGCCCCCGTTGCGCTTGGGGATTGTGTAGCGGCGATACTGCGGCTTAACGGCGGCGAGGGCCTCGAAATCGAGGTCGAGGCGCCGGGCAAGCTCCTTGAGCGTACCGCCCGAACCGATACCGAAGAATCTTAGCAGTTTGCGAAGAACACCCATGCCAATCCTTGTGAATCGCGAAAAAGGCGCTCCGCAGACGCATCTGCGGAGCGCGTCGTCTTGCAAGTGGTGCGACCGCTTCGGCCGGCTCTCAAGAGGTCCAATGCGACCCGGCTGACGAAACATCAGCCTATTGCTCTGCAATTGAGCATCGCCAAGACAACAGGCGGATTCTACATAAGCCGGCAGGCCTTGTCAAGGCCCCGCCGCTGCAAGTTCGCCGCCACAAGCAGCTCGGCCCCAATCTGTTGAATTGGGATTTTGGCGGGCGGAAGACGACGGAAGACAGAAAGACCGCCCCGGCAGGCCGGGGGATCCGGCTTCGCCCCGCCCAAGGCGGGCTTCGCCGGGACAAGAATGGGTTTGATTGGGTTTGTTTCTCGTATTGCGTGTTGCGTATCGCCCCGCAAGTCCCGGAAGGGACGCCTTCCGGCGGGGCCTCGGCGGCGTATTGCGCTGGGGGAATTGGCTTCGTTTGGGTTTGTTTTTTCGGGTGAGGCGGGGCGGATTATTTTCATAAGGCTTTGTGGTAAAAGAGGTTGCGGTGGTTTTGGCGTTTAGGGAATTGGGTTTGTTTTGCATAATTGACTTGTAACGACGAAGACACCAAGAAAAGAATGAACCACGAACGGACACGAATTTGCACGAAACAGAAAAAAGACAGAATAGCGCAAGCGGCAGGATGGGCGGGTTGGGTCCGCCACGGGCGGATCTACACTGCGCTTCGACTTCGGTTTGTTGCGACTTTGAGATTTGAGATTAGCGATGGATTCCCGATATGCTCCCGGAAGGGCGGGGTGGGTGGTTTGATTGTCTTCGCGGGTTTTCATTATAACTGTTGTTGCGACAATGATTTATACTGGTTGTGGGCGGTATCACAATTCAACTGTTAGTTTAGCACGTATTCCGCCATAGGCGGATCTTCGATATACACTCCGCCACAGGCGGATCTACGATATTCTGTTAGATGCATATTATACATCAAAGACAGTTGGGTGTCAAGTGAATTTTGTCCACAGATTTCCCGGATTTCTCGCAGATTAACACGGATTTGAAATAGCCACTAAGGCACTGAGGGGGCGGATTTGCGCGGATTTAGGCTGAATGGTTGTCGTAATGGATTCAGTAGGGGGGATCGAGAGGATTTTTTGCAGAAAAGGCTGTTTGGCGGCATCCTTGAAAGCCGATAGGTGTATTACTTAAGATAATATGACTTTAACATAATTTCTTAAATATATTGTTGAACTTATCATAGCAGAGATATACTATTATTAGGTATAGTAGCTGAGTTGGCGAAATCAGAAGAACAAGAAGAGTCTGAGCCCGGTCCTAATGTTTGGATCAGAGGTAACAAATGTTACCGATGCAAACACATTTGGAGGCCAAGGAATCTAAAGCTGGCTGCCAGAGTATGCCCCAAATGCAAGAGCCCATATTGGGACAGGCCAAAAGTGAGAAAGAGCAAGTAGCGACAAGAGAATTGGGGAAAACGATCAGGGATGAGATTGCAGAGAAATCGGTTTCTGGTAAGAGAGCGCCGTGAAGTAGAGAAATGAGGATAAGATTATGGCAAAGACGGGGGATGGCAAGTCGCTGGAGGAACGAGTAGGCGAATTGGAGAAAAAAACGGAAGAGCTTTCTCGGCGTGGCGGCGGGATGTTGAGTAGCGCGGACTTCAGGAGGCGGGTGATTTACAAGAGGTCTGCCGAAGATGAACAGTACACGAAAATCGAATCGCTGTTTCAGAAGCGGGATTGGAAAAGTGCTGCAGAGGAGATACCCAAGTACAAAGAACCTTTGGATGTAGAGGCGCGGAAGTGTTTCATAATAGAGCCATTCGATTTACTAAATGTGACGCCTTTCTCATATGATTTGTCTATCGGGAACGAAATCTGCTCTATAAGAAAGGAGGAACGAATAAGAAAACGACTTCCATACGAAGCGACGCCTGGAGAAACGGTGATCGTTTTAACAAGAGAATTCATAGCTCTGCCACCATGTTACTCTGGTACTGTGTGGCCACGCTTTAAGCTTGTAAGAGGGGGCATATTTCAGAGCATGGTGAAGATCGACCCTACGTGGTACGGAAAGCTGGGAGTCGCCATGACTAATCTCTCATCGAGAACAATACCACTTAAGGAGGGGATGGCGTTTGGGACCTTAGTGTTGTACGAACTGTCAAGTGAGACAGACTTAGATCTCCGAAAAACTGAGGGGTTACCTGAAGTGAAGGTGGCAATTCCTGACATACCCCTGCGGAATACGCTGCAAGGAGAACTTCAAAAGCTCGGGTTAACCGATGTGTGCTGGGTGGAGGGCAATTCCCTTGTGGTAAGAGGACTCAAGAAATCGAGCTATGAAGACCTGAGGCGAATCGATGGGAGTAAACCTTGGCAAGACACCATTGAGCAAGCCAAGAAGAAATGGCTGGAGTGGAAAGACAGCAGCACTGAGCGAAAGAGCATCGGCATGGAGGCCTTAGGAATGGACGACCTTGAGAAGCTGGTCGAAGGTCGCGCTATGGGTGAAGCAATCAATCCAGACCGCCTGGGAGAAAAAGAAGTAACACAGAATGAACTCTATGATATAGCAGTTGAATACGGCAAGCCGTTTGATGCGTTTGCAAGAATACCAGATACTATCGTGAAGAGAATTGAAGATGACACTATACCAAAGATTCAAGCGGAGGTCGAGGCAAGTGTCTTTCCCAAGGTCGTTACGCTGACGTTAACTGTTCTGGGATTTTTATCGCTGATAATTGCGGTTGTAGCTTTCTTGATGGATAAATATAGACCAGAGAGCCCCTCATTCATACAGACGGATTGGCCGACAACTGTGTGCATAGGGTTAATTATGCTGACGGCGGTATTGCTTGTGTCATTTTGGAGGTTCGTATTTCGAAAATCAGTCGATTCGCGAGCGATCCGTCGGGTAGAGAAGGAAATAAAAAAACTGAAAGAAGAGCTGAAAAAAGTAAAGGAAATTGAGAGTATAAAGAGTAGGTTTAACGAGAACGAGAAATAGAAACTTAAGGTCTCGATGATTTAACTATAAGCGAGGAGCTATGAGATCGTGTCGGATTTCGTTTTGGAACACGTAGATATAGAGGTAAATCATCGCTGTAATTTGGCGTGTCGGCATTGTTCTGCGCGTGCGGCGAAGGGGCGGGCACCGGAGGAGCTGAGTGTTGGGGAAATTGAAGGGATATTGTCCGGAGCGATGAAACTGGGGCTGCGGAAGGTTGGGCTGACGGGGGGAGAGCCGCTTTTCGACGCGGCAAAATTAGAGGCTATTGCGAGGTTCTGCCTGGACGACTTAGGCGTGCCTCTTCACATGCACACAAACGGGACGCTTGTTACGGAAGAGATGTGCAGGGGCGTACTGTCGCTTTTTGAGGCGGTGAGCGTTACTTTCCTTGGGGGGGACGGCGAAACGCACGATTATATGACGCGCGTGAGGGGGTCTTTCGAGAGGGCGTTTCGAGGGGCGGGGATAATTGCGAAGGCGGGGTGGCCACTTACGTGCTATTATGTCCCGACGCACGGGACGTGCCGGGGTTTTGGGGGGCTGACACCGAGACTACGCGATATTGGAGTTAAGCGGATTCGAGCAATGGCGCTGGCGCCATCCGGGCGAGCAAGGCCGATATATGGGGAGACCGCACCCGGTGACGAGGAAATGGCAGAGTTCGAGAAGGACCTCTTGAAAGCGGGAAGAGAGTTGGAGATTCATATGGAGGCGGGATACTGTACCCGCTTGACCATGCCGAGATTGAGCGTCTTGAGCGGTCATAGCAAGTGCATGTCGGGGATCAACCGGGTCCACATCAATTCGAGGGGTGATGTCTTTCCGTGTACGGCTGCAAGCGGCGTGAAAGAGTTAAGACTTGGAAACGTGAAGAACAACGGCGTTTCTTTGGAGGATATATGGGGGGGTTCCGAGATTGTACAGACAATTAGGGATATTCACAACGGCGGCATAGCTGCCTGTCGAAGTTGCTCAAGAAAGCCGAAGTGCCGGGCCGGGTGCACGGTAAACGCCTGTGGGACGATGTCTGAGGCCACACGCGCGGGATGTCCTTTAATGAATGCTCGGTTGAGAAAAGGTATTGCCGCGAGTCATGGAACTTAGGCCGCGACAAACAGAATTGACCGAGGAGTGGAGGGGGGCGCACGCCAAGCTTCTGCAGAATGTCAAACTCAAGCCTCTCGTATCGCTATACAACGAGTCCGTCAGCACCGAGATAGAGGGGCGAAAAGTGTACCTCCCTGCGTATGTACCGTATATTGGGGCGAGATACTTCGAGTACAGACCGAGGGTGCTTTGCTATGCGATCAATCAGAACTTGTCGCCGCACGTCCCATGGACGCGAGAATGGGTCAGTTACTGGACACAGGATGAGGAGTGTGCCTTTGACAGGTTGAATCGGGCGGCCCGCGAAGGCCGGGCAATTCCGATCCGGCCTTATGCAGAGGGCTTTATTCCATTGGTGGCCCTGTTGGCGATCCGGTGCTGGACGAAGAAGTGTGGTGGGCAGCTCCCGGATAAGATAGACGACGTGGTTGGGGTTACGAACTTTGTGAAATTCAGCACGAGAGAGGATGCATCAAGTTCGAGCATTCCTGCGGTTTGGTGGAGAGAATGCGCCTCCTCCTATGTGGCTTATGAGATCCAAGTGCTGGAACCGGATATTATTCTTGGTTTTGGTCTGAAGACATTGACTGAGTTACGCCGAGTGTTAAATAACGAGACGCTATCGAAACGGGAGCTACACGTATTGGGATGCAGGTTCCCGGCACGGATGGCTTCCATCAAAGCCAGACCCTTATCAAGTGAAGAATCGAAAACATGGAAGAGGGATATTCTGCCATTGTCGCAGAGTATGCGTGAGCCGAACAGTGATGCATATCACCAATGGAAAATAGAGCGTTTCCCTGGATATTTCATGGACGTGGTTGCTTCGTGGATTAATCAAGTTTAGCCTGGTGCGGCTCGGCTGGGAAGAGTTGGTTTTTGGTTAGTCGTTTTCGAGGATTGTCATGAAAGCTTCCTGGGGGATTTGGACGTTTCCTATGCTTTTCATACGTCTTTTGCCCTTTTTCTGTTTTTCGAGGAGTTTCATTTTACGGGTAACGTCTCCGCCGTAGAGCTTTTGGGTTACGTCTTTGCGGAAGCCTTTTATTGTTTCGCGGGCGATGATCTTGCCGCCGATGGCGACCTGGAGCGGGATTTCGAACTGGTGGCGCGGGATCGCCCTCCGCAGCTTGACGAGGAGCTTTCGTCCGCGGGCCTCGGCTGTGGTGCGGTGGACAATCAGGCTCAAGGCATCGACGACGACGGAGTTTATGAGGAAATTGATCTTAACGAGGTCGCCGGCCTCGAAGCATAAGAATTCATAATCCATCGTTGCATAGCCGCGACTTAGGCCCTTCAAGACGTCGTAGAAGTCATATACGATCTCGGCCAGGGGGGCCTTGAATTCGAGCATTACCCTGGTGGTGCTGAGGTAGTCGGTCTTGATAAGTTTGCAGCGTCTGGCCTCTGCGAGTTTCATTATTCCGCCGATGGCGTCGGTGGCCGTTATGATTTCGAGGCGGACAAAAGGCTCTCGAAGCTCCTCGATATGTGTGGGGTCGGGCAGTTCACCGGGCGACTCGATCCTTTTTGTCTCGCCTTTCTTTGTCACGACCTCGTAACTGACGGTCGGCGCCGTCTGGACGACCTCGACATCATTATTCTCGCGTTCCAGCCGTTCCTGGATTATCTCCATGTGCAGCAGGCCGAGAAAGCCGCAGCGAAATCCAAAGCCCAGCGCCGGTGAATTCTGCGGACTAAAAGAGAAGCTCGCGTCGTTGAGCGAGAGCTTGTTGAAGGCAGCCCGCAGCGCCGAGTAATCGGTATTGCTGCCGGGGTAGAAATCTGAGAACACCATCTGCATCGGCGGCTTGTAGCCCGGAAGCGCCTTCGAAGCAGGCGCGGCATCATCGGTAATTGTGTCGCCTATTGTTACATCGGCCAGCTCTCGAATATTGGCGATAACGTAGCCGACCTCTCCGGTGCCGAGCCTGTCGATCGGAGTCATCTGCGGCCTGAACTTACCAAGCTCCGTTATCGTATGGCTGTGGCCGCTGCGCATAAAGCGGACCTTCTGCTTGATTCTCAACTCGCCGGCGAAGACCCTGACATAACATATCACGCCCTTGTATTGATCGGCGTGGCTGTCGAAAATAAGCGCCGCGGCCGGCTCGCCGCTTTTATCCTCCGGCGCCGGGAGGAACATTACCACCGCTTCAAGAAGCTCTTCTACGCCCAGCCCGCTCTTTGCGCTTATCCTATAGCACTCATTGGCGCCGATACCGATAATGTGCTCTATCTCTTCGGCGACACGGTCCGGCTCGGCGGCGGGCAAATCGATCTTATTTATGACCCCCAGCAGCTCGACGCCGCTTTCGGCGGCCAGATATGCGTTGGCGACGGTCTGCGCCTCGACGCCCTGGCTGGCATCGACGACGAGCAGGGCGCCTTCGCACGCCGCCAGCGCCCGCGAGACCTCGTAATGAAAATCGACGTGGCCCGGCGTGTCGATCAGGTTGAGCATATAGCTTTGGCCGTCGTGTTCGTAATTCATTGTCACGGCGGAGGCCTTTATCGTAATTCCGCGCTCGCGCTCGAGGTCCATATCGTCGAGCAGCTGATCGACCTTATGGCGGTCGGAGACCGTGCCGGTCAGCTCAAGCATACGGTCGGCCAACGTGCTCTTGCCGTGGTCGATATGCGCTATGATCGAGAAATTTCGTATGTGCTGTATATCCATCTATTCTTGGTTCCTGCGTAAAAGCAGTCATCATAGCAGAACCAGCCAAGATAAGCAATCTCCGCACTGAAGGTATCCGGCAAAACGCAAAAAAGAAATGGTTCCCGCGGTACAGTGAGTGGGAGTGGCGGGAACCATTTGTGTTTTCCGCAGTCGGCTTGCAGTTGCACGTCCAACGTCGGAGGACAAAAAGCGCGCGGTTAAATTTAGCCTTTGATCTTGACCTTTATTGCCTTTGAATCGGCACAAGTGTCGTGATGCACCTCCATTTTTTCTTTCGAGTCTTGCTCTACAATTTACTTTTTCTTTTTTCCAACGTTTCTGCTATGTAATATGCAAAGAGCGTGCCAACCGCCAAAATCGCCGATTTCAACCTGAAAACAGGCATTCTGCCTGCATCCAGCGCACCCTAAAGGTGTCAAGATGGCAGAGCGACTTTGATTGCAATGCAGCCCTTGTAGCCAATGCGAGGATGGTGTACACTCGTTAAGTTGTTGGAAACGAGCGTTGTCTCACGTAAGTTAGAACAACTTTGGATTTGTCATTCCGGGCTTGACCCGGAATCCAGCGAGGACCCAGCCCTGGATTCCCGCCTTCGCGGGAATGACAAGAAGTGAACATATTTTTTGGGAAACGGCATTAAACTAAAAATGAAAGTCAGGCGTTTGGCGGGGCCTTGAAATGAACGATGAGCCTAAGGGTAAGAGTCCTAAGGATAGTGCGATTGAGAGTACGTATCTGGTTATGCCGAGCCAGGCGAATCCCCAGGGCACGGCGTTCGGCGGGGCGATTGTCGCCTGGATTGATATGACCGCGGCTATGGCCGCCCAGAGGCATTGCGGCAGAGAGGTAGTCACGGCTGGGATCGATTCTATCGTCTTCAAAGAGCCTATCCGCATCGGCGACCAGGTCCGGCTACAGGCATCGGTCAATTATGTCGGAAGGACCTCAATGGAGGTCGGAGTCCAGGTCACAAGGCAGGACCCATACGGCGGAAACAGCGTCGTGGCAACCAGCGCGCACCTGACCTTTGTCGCGCTCGATGAGAACAAAAGACCCGTCCCCGTCCCGCCGATAATTCCCCGAACGAAGGCCGAAAGGGAACGCTACGAAACCGCCAAGATCCGCGTCAAGGCGCGGAAGGAACTGCTCAAGAAGATTAGCTAAATTCAGACACAGGGACAGGAACGCACAAACAGCCAACACGTACTCCGGCAAGATCATAACTATAGGCATCGTCGTGCGACGGTTTGCACAGAGGTAGCCTCTATTCTTCGAGGGGTATGAGATTGCCACGTCGGCCTACGGCCTCCTCGCAATGACATTCCGCATTTTACCTGGTATTGAGCGCCAGCAAGGAATTTGGCGGGGGCGGGCTGTTAGCTGTGCAGTTCCTGGAGCAATTCCTTCCTTTGGTAGCACTGCTCGGTGAAGACGGCGATTTCCGAATCGAGGTTTGCGCTTGCGGAGTCGCCGAAGAATGCGTGTACAATCGGGAAGACGAGGTCGGGTTTTTTCTTGCGCAGCTCCTTCGCCATCGCCTCGATCTTAGCCGTTGCGACGCCCTCCTGCATACAGGTGAACGGGCCGACATGGAAGATCCCGGAGATGCAGGCGTCGCCGTGCGGCTGGATCATATCGTTCATAAGATGGTAGGCAATGCCCGTGCTCAGCGGCGATTCGCCCTCGATATTGCCGTGACATTCGTGGTTCTTTTCCAGGGTCTCAATCATCTGCATCGGCTTGGGCAGGACGTGCCGGCCGTGGAGAACTTCATGGAACGGCTCGCCGATTCTGTCCTCGGCGTACGTCATGTACTTGCCCTTGATGAAGGAGTTTGTCGCCTTGCGCAGCGTTTGCATTGCCCTGCGGAAATTCCTCTGCTTTATCCGGAGGAGGAGGTCTCTCTTGGCGTTGCGCAGGTTCATTTTGTTTACGTAGTCGAGCCAGTCGCTGACCGGGTCGCGCACGACTTCGAGGCCCTGCTTCTCAAGCTGGTGGATAACAAAGCCGGTGCACGGGTCGTGCTGCCTGACGTAAATCTCGCCTATGTAGAGGACGATTGGGAATCTTTTGCGATCCTCCAAATTCAACGCCTTGAATCGGCGCACCGTCTCCCTGCCCCACTGGACGAGCTGCTTAACTGCCGAGCCGGCCTCGACTACCTTCTCCAACTCCCGTAGTCGGGCCGTCCTCAATTCGAGTATTTGCTCTTTGTCGTCGGCATACGGGCGGAACCGAAGGTAGATATCCTCGAGCATATCGCAAGCCATGATGCCATTAAAGAGCATCTTTTGCATCTTCATCTTTTGCGACGAGGTCAGCTTTTGGGGCAGGGGTATGTCGAAATAGTCGGTCTCGGACGAAGGCCCTGCGACGGGGACCTTCTCCAAGCCCTCTTTGTCGAGAAAATCGCGCATCAGCTCGCTATACTTGCCGAATCGGCATGGGCCGCTCGTCGTCGGGAGCATTACGAGATAGCTCTTCTCGACGAAATCTCTTCCTTTTTCCTCGATCTGCTCGTGGAGAAAGCCGATAGCGTCGCCCACGACTCCTTTAAGCGGCTGGCAGCCCTCCGTGTAGATATGTCTCCGCGCGACTTCGTAGCCTCTTTGAGTGGCGGTCGGCAGGACGATTGCATCGACTCCGAAGTGCCGCAGCCCCGCCGCGCCGACGTAGCTGGCGTCGCCCATATACGGCAGGAGCCACGTTCGGCCGTCGGTGTTGCCCCGCGGACGCCTCTTAATCTTATCGAATTTGAGCTTTTGGCATTTGGTCTGCTTGACCACTCTTTCGTGCGCCTCGGTCCTCGTGACGAACGGCGCGTTGTTGGTTTGGGCGTCGGTCAGCAGGACGAGCGTCGGCTTGCCCGCGGCGCGCTGAATCTTCTCCTCCTGGTAGATTTTCAGACTGTCCGGGCCGCACGCGAAGTTCATCATCCGTATTGCGAACAAATTCGGATGGTCCGCGACATAGACGTTCGCCTTTAGAATCTTGACGCTCTCCACCCAGAACTCGTTTTCCACTATCGGCTTCAACTCGATATCGTCGAACCTGTGTTCGAGGAACACCTGCGGTATGTACTCCAGCCCCCTGACCTGCGAGAACATCGAGCCAGAGTTGGAGCTTGCTTCGGGGTCGAGCAGCACGTAGTCTCTGCCTATTCCGACGTAGCCCTTTTCATCGCCGGCTTCGATTCTTTCGAGGAACTTGTCGCCCTCGGCATATAGTTCCGCCTTGAACCGGGCCTCCGCCTCGTCGGCGTATTTCATTGCAGCGCTTATCTGCCGCCGCGAGAGAGCGAAGCCCAATCGGTCGAACTCGCGCCTGAACGCCTGCACGATCAGCTCGTCGTCGCCGAAGTGCAGAATCGGATTTATCTGCTTGGCCTTATCAAGCGACAGGACGTCGTTAAGAACATAACCCTCCGACTCGGTATAAATACAGTACTTCAGGTCCGGCGGCTCCGCCGTCCTCTGCTCAATAAAGCTGGGGTTGAACAGATACTCGATCTTTGGGTCGTCGTTAAGCACGGCTGCGTGGCCCGTCGCGAGCTTGCGGGCTATGCAGAATTCGGTCCTCGAATTATCGACGCCTATCTTTGCGATTTCAGGAGTGCTCCTCGGCGAGACAACGGGGCAAAATCCCAGCTTCTTGAATAGCGCCGCGCTCCATATACCCTTCTCCCCAAGCGTCGCAGTGCTTCTCTTGATACCGACCGTTATCGCACCATCCCTCAGCTCCGCCGAGGCGAGATCCTTTTGAAGAAGGCCCTGCTGCCTGAAATGCTTCTCGTAGATTTGGTGGTACTTATCGACGTAGTTTGTCTTGGGCCTTCCCGATGCCTCGGAATTTCCCCTCGGGCAAAAGCCGCCTGTAATTATCTGGTCGTCCTCAATGGAGAAGACTTCCAGTTGACAGTCCCTCAAGCCGCACGACTTATCGGCAAACAGTTCTACACAGGAGACCTTCCGCTTTTCGAATGGCATATCGACAATTTCCCAGCCCCTGAAGGCCGAGCCGTACTTCTTGCCTGCCTGCTCCAGCTCCTTTATCCCCCGAATAATATCCAGGGCCTGGCCCCACGCCCCGAACATTTCTCTGTGCGGGTAGGCTTCGATCTGCTTTCCGGTGACCTGGGCCAGGGCCGCGAGGAATGCCTTGCCCAGCGGCGGGCC
>DATEBC010000263.1:0-6617 GCA_035288065.1 Sedimentisphaerales bacterium
AGACATCGTGGGCGGCGTCATCCGCGACATCGAGGGGTTTCGGATGGGACGCGATCTGGTTTCCCTCAGCGGCGGGTGCGGCGGGCAGCGGATACGCAACGTGACGGTCGAGAACGTCAGCCTCAAGAAGGGTTATCTCCGTGGCGCGGTCGAGGTGAGCGATGGGGCGGACAACGTCACCGTTCGCCGCGTCCGTGCCGAGGATGCCGTCTATGCCATTGACGTCCAGGATCATGGAGCCGTGCAGAAGGGAAAACCCAGGCCCAGCGCGCCGAACACTAACGTCACGGTCGAAGATGTAACGGCGGTGAGCTGCAAACACATTATCCGCACCGCAAACGGACCCCTCGGGCACGCGAACCTGACCCTCCGCGATTTCACAGCCAGGAATTGCACAGACCCCGTTCTGATATCGAACACGACTCACGTGCGCATCAGGAATCTCACGATTATCAACGAACCCGTGGCGGAGAAACCGCGCATCACCCTGCGCAACTGCGATGATGTTGAGCTGCGCAACGTAAAAATTATCGGCCTCAAAGACGGAGCGGAGGCGGTTGCCAAACAGAATTCGATCAACGTCAGGATTGAGGAGCTGACGCGCGACGACAAAGGAGGCGATTATGTCAACTAAAGGAATTCGAGCCACCCGATTCGTCCTTGAGGACAAGAACGGCAATATGCGTGCTACCCTGGCGGCGCTCAAGGACGGGCCGGCGCTGAGGCTATGTGACAAGAGCGGCCAATACGGTCAATCCGTTGAATAGTGCGTGTATGAAAATAGGGCGAAACAGCGAGCCGCTTTTTTCATAAGAATAACCGATGCCAAGCGACAGGACAAAGAGCGCCGGCCAGTGTCCGGCGTCGGCGTGTGCGGCGGCAAACAATACCGAGCTGGCCGCTATTGAAAGCCACGCCGGCTGAGGATGCTTCAAATCGGCCAGAAAGCTGCGTATCACCGTCTGAAAGAGTCCTCGAAACAGCAGCTCTTCCAGCAGGGGCGCCATAACCGCAGCGACGAACCCGGCGAAGAATTGTTAAAAAGAATCCTCGCAGAAAAAGCCAAACTGGCGTCTGCCAAGAAAAAATCGAAACGGTTCTCCCCCCAACGAGATCGCCATAGTTGAAGGGCATAGTGACGCAGATTGACGATACAATCGCCGCCCCCGCCCCCCGGCCAAACGCCTTCAGCACAAAATGATGGCTTCATCATGTGAATCTCTCGTTTTTTCCCCGCCCTTCTGTTGCCGTCGTCCGTCTTCCGTCCTCCGTCTTCTTTCGTCCCTCGTCCGTCCTCCGTCGTCCCTTGTTCTTCTCCCTTCTGCTCTTGTGCCCTTATGCCTTGTGACCTTTTACCCCCTTCGTGCCGATTCGTGAGACTTCGTGGTTAACCTTTTCTAATGCTCTTCTCTCTGTACTCTCGGTGGCCCTCTATGTTTTTTTTTGCCTTTCCGCGAGAATCCGCGTAATCCGCGATCAAATTCTTTCGCCTTTTTTCCATTTTGTTGCTTGACTTTTCACCCCCATTTTTAGCCTGGAAATGAGGGTGTTCATAAACTGCACATAAAGTGCAACTTTTCGAACATTTTCCCCCACTTTTCATCAAAACGCGCGCATAAAACATCAAAAAGTGCAAATATCGTGAAAACCTAATGTCACCACCTTAAATGCTTATAGATAAAGCACTTAACCCCATTTTTCACCCCAATTCCCATTCTTACCAGGTGTCCAATCGCACCCCCCAAAACCCCATTTTCAGCCCAAAAATCGAGCTTTGCTCGACCCTGAGCGAAGTCGAAGGGCCTTTTTTTTTCCCCCCCCCAATTTCCGCTCCCCACCCTCATTTTTACGCAAATATCGAACCCTCCGTCATCCATTACTTGCCTTCCCTTTCCGCCCGAAAGTAGTAGATCCGCTGAGGCGGAAGTCGGCTCTGCCAAGCCCGCAAAAAACTATTCCGCTTTCAACTCCCGGCGCATCAGGTCTGCGACGGCCTGTTTCAGAGGTTTGTCTTCAAACAGAATCTCGTAGATAGCCTGCGTGATCGGCATTTCGATTCTGTGGCGAGCGGCCAGCGCTACTACCGATTCGCAGGTTGCGATCCCCTCCACCACCGATTCGGTGGCCTCGCGGGCCTGCTGCACCGGTTGTCCTTTGCCGATTCTTTCGCCGAATGAGCGGTTCCTGCCCGTG
Source organism: Sedimentisphaerales bacterium (assembly GCA_035288065.1). GTDB lineage: Bacteria > Planctomycetota > Phycisphaerae > Sedimentisphaerales > Anaerobacaceae > JAFGCD01. The sequence goes on from DATEBC010000263.1 coordinate 2,194, forward strand.
GGCGAGATACAGGTAGTTACCAGGTCTCCCAGCCCGGCCAAGCCTGCGAATGTCTGCGGATTTGCACCCATCGCAACTCCCAGCCGGGTAATCTCGGCCAGTCCGCGGGTCAGCAGGGCCGCCTTGGCGTTGTCGCCCAGGCCGGTCCCGTCGATCAGGCCAGCCGCGATGGCGATTACATTCTTCATCGCACCGGCTAACTCCACTCCGATGATGTCGGCGTTTGTATATACCCTCAGCCAGGGCACGCCGTCGGAGAATGTGTGCTGGATGTTTTCCGCCACGGCCTGGTCGTCGCAGGCCACGCAGGCGGTGGCGGGCAGCTTCCGGGCCAATTCATCGGCAATAGTCGGGCCTGATAGCACGGCCAGACGCATCGCTCCCGTCTCGCCGGCAGGGGCGCAACTTTGGCCCAGAACTTCAGCGAGAATCTGAGTCGGACGAAGCAGAGTATCGTTCTCGATGCCCTTGGTGACCGAGACTATCGGAACCGAACCCGGCACGTGAGGGGCCAGGCGGGTCCATACGCCGCGCATGAACTGGCATGGGACGGCGGAGACAATCAGGTCGGCGCCGGCCATTATCTTCGCGTCGTCCGGCTCGAAAATCAGGGCCTGAGGGATCTTGTAGCCGGGCAGGAACTTCTTGTTTTCACGGCGGCGGGCCGTCTGCGACAACTGTTCGCGGTCGTAGCCCCAGATTTTGACTTTCAGCGTGCTTTGCCGTGGTTCGTGGGCGCCCTGAGCCTGGGCAACCAGCGCATTGGCCTTTTCGCAGAGGAGGATGCCCAGCACGGTTCCCATGCCGCCGTCGCCTATTATTGAAATGCTCTGGTATTGCGTATCGCGCATATCGTATAGCATATTGCCGTTTATCTTGTTGTGGGTGCATTAAAGCAGCGGGGCCGGGAAATAACAAGGCAATTCAGCCAAAGGCCGGGCCGAACCGGTGATTTCGCGGACCCAAACATTGGATTCCAGCCGCCTCGCAGTCGGTCACGACGTCCTCGATTTTGGCGGAGTTCTCGCTCAATTCGGCGCAGCGATTGAATCAGAAAAACGCCCGAAAGCTCAAGGCAGCCACCTACTTGCCGCTACTGCCGGCGCAACCGGCTGAAAGTGCGCCTGTGGCGGATTGGGCGCCGACCGGCGGGATGGGCCCATCGTCGCGGGGATGGGAGCGGCCCCGGTGACCGTCACCCGGATTTGGCGCGTGGCGGCGTTGCCGTCGTCGTCCGTGACCGTCAGATAGGCCGTGTAAACGCCGGGATTGCAGAAGGTCTTCACGGGACTCGGATTCAGATAGAAGGGCTCCTTGTCCGGTCCGCCGTTTGGGTTGTAGGAGAAGGTCCCGTCGCCGAACGTCCAGACGTACTCGACAACCTTGCCGTCGGCGTCGGTCGCCTCTGCTGAGAAATGCACGGTCAGCGGGGCGCGCCCTTCCGTAACATCGGCCTTGGCCGTCACCTCCGGCGCTTTGCCTTGGACCGTCTTTCGCAGATACCACGGCGTGGCAGTGGGGTCGGTCTTGAAGAAGGCGTAGATCTGGTCGGCGCCCTTCTGAGCGCCGGAGGCTTCCGGATGCGGGTTGTTATATACGTCGGAATTCGGCTCGCAGCAGGTCCAGACCAGTCCGTCCGAACGGGGCTTCAGGCCGTCGCACCAGAAGTACGGCCCCCAAAGAATCAGGGGGGCTTTGACCGTCCCTTTCCGGGGATTCCAGTTCAACTGCGGATCGCCCTGCATCTGCTTGTCGGTCATCCAGCGGATGGAGAAGCCCGCCTCGTAACAGTCCGGCTCGCCCCGGGCATCGAGCGGCTGGATTTGCTTTGCGGCGATCTCCGTCGCGGCAGTCTCCACCTGCGGCGGACGGATGGGCGAGCCGTTCGGGTACAGTCCCCCCAACTCTGTGTGGCCATCACGAGTATATGTGCCCATTCCGAGGTCCGGCAGCGGGATGTACCCCAGCTCCGTCAGCGAAGGGTCCATCAGGTTTCTTGGCTGGGCCACACTTCGCTGCGGCGCGATCCGGCAGAATACCGCTACGGCTGCAAGCGTCAGGAAGACCATTCTACGTTCCGGCTTCATGGATTTTCCTTTCATAGAGCTTAGGTCGGCCACAGACAGCAGAAAAGCCGCGTCAAGCGGAGAAAAAAAGGAACAGGGCTGAGGTGCGGAGGGAGAGGAAAAAGCGAGATATCCCCAGCCCTGTTGTTTGGCTTTATTAAGTTGTACGCCGATGAATTCTGCGGGCGAAACCGGCCTTGCGAAACACCGACAATCTATCTCATAACGCCGGTGAATCTCACGATCGATACCCGCTATCCATTTCGTAAAGTTAATTCTATCGCATTCTCCCTGTCCTGTCAAGCAAAATATGAAAAAATTTTCGTCATTGTCAACAGTGGTTTACAGGCACAATAAGGCCACTGTGGTCATTGCGAGGCCCCTTGGGCGCCGCGGCGATCTCCCGTTGCACCAAAGGCGGATATCCCATTTCGAGCGAATGAGATTGCTTCGCTGCGCTCGCAATGACTGAGAACGTAATGCCCTGTCAGGAAAAACCTTATACTTTGCCGGAAGACTTTAGGCATACGCAGATATTCTCGGGCCTGCGGCCTTTATTTCGTAGCCGGGGCGATTTGACATTAGGGCCGGGGGCGGGTATAATGGATTGTTCTGAAAATTATTTCGAGGAATGGCAAATGAGACGATGCAGGCCAAAGGGCCGTTTGTGCCCGGCGATAGGAATGTTCATCATTTTGGTCGGCTTGTGCAATGCCGGCGAGATCGAGATCGGCGATTCGATGCGCGGATTAGTCGAAGCCGATTGGATCGACCAGGACGGCAGGTTCGCCATTCCGCCCGAACAGGCTGTCGGCGGTTCATTTGAGCCGGCCCATACCCGGCACATCATTGAGCAGGGCAAGGCGCTTGCCGGGTGTCTTGGCCGCGACGCCGACCCCAAACGCCTCGATCCGTTGATAACCGAACTGAGCAGGCTGGAATCGCGATTGGCCGAGCTCGAAATCGGCGGCAATATACCAGACCAGGTCCGCAAAGAGATATACTTCGATGCCCGCCGGCTCGCGCGGCAAATCGCCTTCTGCAATCCACTTCTGGACTTCGAGAAGATATTGTTCATCAAGCGGCACGACTCCGTCGGCGTATTCCACATGTGCGACCAGTATTACGGCTGCAACGCCAGGCCCGGCGGCGGCCTATACATCCTCTGCGACCCCTTTGGCGATACTCCCAAGCTGACCAACGTGCTGGAAAATTCAGTCGTCGAGCGGGGAAGGCTCAAGGGCGATAACCTTTCCGCCGGCGCATTCCTCTCGCCGGAGTTGTCTTACGACGGCAAGACAATCCTCTTCGCCTACACGCAGGTCAAGGCTTATGAGAAGCACCAGGGCAAGGAGGCTTATGAGTGGGGGCCCGATATCAGCTACCACATCTTCAAGGTGAATACCGACGGCAGCGGCCTTGTGCAGTTGACCGACGGCCCGGCCGACGACTTCGATCCCTGCTTTCTGCCAAACGGCAGGATCGTGTTTATCTCGGAGCGTCGGGGCGGATACCTCCGCTGCGGCAGACACTGCCCGGTCTATACGATGTTCTCGATGGAGCCCGACGGCAGCGATATCGTCTGCATCAGCTTCCACGAGACGCACGAATGGCATCCGAGCGTGAACAACGACGGGATGCTCGTCTATACGCGCTGGGACTACGTCGATCGCGATACGAACATCGCCCATCATATCTGGACCAGCTTTCCCGACGGTCGCGACCCCCGCTCGTTCCACGGCAATTACCCTGCCCGGCGCGAGAGCAGGCCCTGGATGGAGATGAGCATCCGGGCGATCCCGGACTCGCATCGCTACGTCGCGACGACCGGGTCGCACCACGGCAACGCCTTCGGCTCGCTGATCATGATTGATCCGCGAATCGAGGACGACCTGGCGATGTCGCAGCTTACCCGGCTCACCCCCGATGCGCCCTTTCCGGAAGCCGAAGGCAACCCTATCCGCGACTACATGAGGTACGGCACGCCCTGGCCGCTCAGCGAGGACGACTACCTCTGCGTCTATGACGCCGAGGCGAAGAACCGCGGAGTCTATTGGATCGACCGCTTCGGCAATCGCGAGCTGCTCTACCGCGACCCGTCCGTCTCATGCTTGAGTCCGATTCCGCTGCGTCCGCGCCGGCAGCCTGCGGTTCTTCCAAGCCGGACCGTGCAGACCGCCGGCGATATCGAAAGGGCAGGCGGCAAGGTCCCGCAGGAGACCATTGCCGTGGTAAATGTGTATGACAGCGATTTTGCCTGGCCGGAAGGCTCGAAGGCCGCCGCTCTGCGAATCATCCAGCTCTTGCCTAAGACGACGCCCCCGCCGAACGAGCCGCGTATAGGCATCGCCAACCAGA
>DATEBC010000264.1:0-14994 GCA_035288065.1 Sedimentisphaerales bacterium
CAACGGGATGGCATACGCCTATCTCACCGGCACAACCCGGGATTTCAATAAATCGACTTTTCTCGGCGGTCTCCGCGATCTCTGCGGTTAAAAACAAAAATTCACTTGACATCCAATTCTCGATATAGTATAATACTCATAAAACTAATATCGGATGCTAAACTGTGAATGGTAAATCATCAATAGTAAATCCGAAGGTCGCCTGTTCTCCCAGTCCCCTCTACTCTGGTATCCTGGTACCCCGATCCCCTCTCTCCCTTCTGTCTATGCTCCCCATCCTGCCCATCTTACCACAAGCCTATTTTCTCTTCGTTCTCTCTGACCTCTGTGGCAGTTCCTTTGCACCTTTGTGTCTTCGTGGCTACAACCAAATTACGCAAAACAAACCCAATTTCAAAATAGGCAAAATGACTCTAAGCCCTTGCTGTGAAAGGCATTATGGAAAAATGTGCCCCCTTCACCTCGGCCAAAACAAACCCAATCAACCCAATTTCATCAACGCACTCCGCAATACGCACCACGCAATACGAATTCCCCCGCCGTCGAGTTTGCCCGCATATTGACCTCCCAAAGCGGTTCTGGTATCTTGACGTAGGCTGGCCAAGTGGGGCGATGGCGCCCCGTTTTTCACTGCTTGGCGCGTATTGGCTTTTTGCGAAAGGACTGAGATGAAACACTATGTCAAAGACCGAGTGGTCGTCATAACAGGCGGAACGTCGGGATTCGGGTTTGAAGCGGCGCGGATGCTGCTTGAGATGGGGGCGAAGGTCGCCATCACCGGCCGAAATCAAAAACGGCTGAACCAGGCCAAGAAGAATCTGGCCAATAAGAATCTGCTCGCGGTGCGGGCCGATGCGGTCAAGACCCAAGACTGGCGCAAGCTCATAGCTGCGGTTAAGAAGCGATTCGGCAGAATCGATGTCCTCGTGAACAACCATGGGGCCGGCATAAAGATCGCCGAGGTCGAGCAGATGAGCGACCAGGATATTCAGCAGGTTATGGATGTCAACATTATCTCGGTGATGAAGGGATGCCGCGAGGTGGTCGGCACGATGAAGAAGCAAGGCAGCGGACACATCATCAATGTCTCGAGCGGCTGCGCGCACTACTCCTGGCCGAGCTGGGCCGCCTACACCGCCGCCAAAGCCGGCATGGTCGGCTTTACCCGCTGCCTCCATCTCGAGATGGCCCAGTGGGGAGGCAAGGCAACTTCATTCGTCCCGGGCGCCGCAAGGACAAACTTCTGCAAGGCCGCCGGAATCGACGATGCCTGGCTCGAAGGCTACCCCTCAGCCGAAGACTTCGCGCGGACCCTTGTCCATTGCCTCGACGTGCCCGAAAGCTCATTCATTGATGAAGTAATTATCTGGGGCACAAAACAGGTAAAAGAAATGCTCAACCCCTTCTAAGCGGTACGGTTGGAGGTCTTCAGTAAGCCCGGCAGGCTCGAACCCTTTCGCTCGCAGTAGCAACTTTATTTCTCATAACCATTAATAGAAGCGATTTCAAAGCCGGAGAGTTCTCAGGTGCAACGCAACAGATTTGCAGGACCCCATGAAGAGAAGACTGATGGTCGCAACCGAAAGATTTCCGGCAGGGTCATTATTATTGCCTCATGTGTCTTGATACTGATTGCTGTCGCCGCGCTGATACTCACAAACCTCTTAAAGTCAGACAATAAGACAATAGAGACCGCACCCGTCCATTCTTCACCTGCGGCTGAGTCTTCAACTGCCGTGCAGAAGCCTCCGGCAGAAGTCCCGCAAACGAGCCCGAATGGCCCGGAGTCTCTCTTCGCACCGGATATTGAGATCGATTCGATTAAGGCCGAGGCCGTTGACGTTGCCCTGCAGCTCACACAAGATCTGCCGGGTTCCAAATCTATCGCCCTTTTGGGCGATGTGCACCTCAATAACGGCAATTCCACAGAAGCGGTCGAGTGTTGGCGGAAGAGCCTGGAGCTTGACCCGAATAATGCCGTTGCGTTCAACAGCATGGCTTGGATCGCCATGCAAAAAGCCGAGTATGAAAAGGCCGTTGACCTATGGCAAAGAGTAATCCAAATCGATCCCGACCTGCCAGGCGTGCATGGGGCCTTAGCCGGTGCTCTGGTTTGCCTGGGGAGGTCGGAACAGGCCATTGAGTCGCTAAGAAGAGATATCCAGCTCTCACCCAAGCCTGCACACAGCCTTGTCATGATGGCAAATCAGCACGTGCTGTTGAACGAGTACGAAAAGGCAAAGGCCGCGTTCAAGGCCGCTATCGAGCACCAACCTAATCTCTTGAATGCCTACTATGGGCTTGCAAATGCCTATGCCAGGACCGGCGAAATGGAGACATCCAGGGAGTACATGAATACGTTCAGGGAACTGAAAGTAAAGGAAATGGAAGCCCTGAAGAAGCGTGATAAAGCTTTTGACGATCTGAAATCGGTTTGTCGCGAGGTCTCCGAGACCCATACCGCGATAGGCAGGCTCTATCTAATGAATAATCGCCCAGCAAAAGCCGAGCAGCTCTTGCAGAGGGCCGCTCAGCTTGATCCTGAAAACACCGTCACCCGAATGATCCTGGCCTCGCTCTATCAACAAACCGGAAGAAACGACCATGCCTTGAGACTCTATGACGAACTAATCCGTATCGAACCGGGCAGGGTTGAGCATTATATGGGTAAAGGGATCTGTGCCGCCATGCTCGGACAATTAGGCACGGCCGAAAAGGCATTTCAAGAAATCATTCGACTTTACCCGACCCAGGCCGTCGGCTACAGGGAACTTGCGCGTTTCTACCTGATGGCAAGGATCAAACCCGCCGAAGCCCTGCAACTGATCCGGAAAGCCGTTGACATAAACAGTAGTGCCGAAAACTTCTATCTGTTGTCTTGGGCCTGTGAAATCAACAAGGATCAACAGGGAGCAATTAAGGCGATCAGGCGGGCATTGGAACTTGAGCCGAACAATGAGGATTACAGGAAGATATTCCAGCGCATTTCACAGCAGGAGAAATAGGATAGTGACTACACGTGTTGGCAACATGATGGCGTTTCGGTTTTGGATTATACCGGCCCTTACTCTTTTCATTCCATTATTGAGCACGTTCGCAGCAAGTACGATTCGCCTTACCGATGTCACCGACCACACCGGAATCGCCTTCAAGCATACGGACGGCAGCAGTGGAAAATACTATATTGTGGAAACTGTAAGTGCGGGCCTTGCATTGTTTGATTACGACAACGACGGCGACGTGGACATCTACTTCTTGAACGGCGCACCGCTGCGGGGAACCACGGTCGACAAACCTCCGACCAATGCTATGTACCGCAATGACGGCAACTGGAAATTCACGGACGTCATCAAACAGACTTCGCTCGGGGATACCGGCTATGGGCTGGGCGTCGCTGTCGCCGATTACGACAACGACGGAGACCAGGACGTGTATCTGAACAACTATGGACCGAATGTGCTATATCGCAACAACGGCGACGGAACCTTTACCGATGTTACTCAGGCCGCACACCTTGCCAACGGCTTCCAGGTCGGAGCAGGAACGAACTTCCTTGACATGGACAAAGACGGCGACCTGGACCTCTTTGTGGCCAATTATCTGGAGTTTTCATACGATGCTCACGTAACAAAAACCACCAGAGGCGTGCCGGTTTACGCAAACCCCAGGTTCTATAAGCCGGTCTCGGACAACCTGTTTCGCAACAACGGCGACGGGACTTTTTCCGATGTCTCAAAGGATTCCGGCATTGCACAGCACGCCAGCTGGAGAATGGGGACGGTCTGTTGTGATTTCGATGTTGATGGCGATACCGATATATTCGTCGCCAACGACGTTGCGGAAAACTTCCTTTTCGTCAACGACGGAACCGGAAAGTTCGAGGAAATGGCGCTGATTAGCGGCACGGCGTACGATCTGGCCGGCAATTCACAGGGGAGTATGGGTGTTGACTGCGGAGACTATGACAACGACGGACGGATGGATTTTTACATGACCTCTTTTCAAATGCAGTTGACTTCGCTCTACAGAAACATGGGAGGCGGAATCTTCGACGAGGTGAGTCTGCTGACCAACGCTGCAGCGGGAACACATCCGAATGTTACATGGGGCAACAGTATCGTTGATTTTGACAATGACGGCGACCGTGATATTTTCGTGGCATGCGGCCATCTCCAAGACAACATAGAGCTCTTCGATGACACATCCAAATATCATGAGAAAAACATCCTTCTAATGAATACAGGCGACGGCAAATTCATAAATGTCTCGGAGGAAAGCGGAAGCGGCATGCAGATCGAACTAAGCAGTCGTGGGGCAGGCTTTGACGACCTCGACAATGACGGCGACATGGACGTTGTGATCTTGAACTCGCGTCGAGAGCCGACTATTCTGCGAAATGATTCTCCGAAACAGGGCCATTGGCTGCAGATTCGTATTCGCGGCACAAAGACAAACCGTGACGGTGTAGGTGCTCGCATCAAACTGAGCGCAGGTGGATTGACTCTCGTGGACGAAGTGCACAGCGGTCGGGGCTACCAGAGTCATTACGGAAGTCGGCTGCATTTCGGCCTTGGAGTTCATGAAGCAGTTGACCGAATTGAAGTGAATTGGATCGGCGGAGGCATTGATGTCTTCGAGAATGTCGCGGCCGACAGACTTATCACCCTCACCGAAGGCACAGGCCGACAATAGGATAACGAAAAATGGGAGAAAGAGCATGGGACGTTTTGTTGGGCTGTTGCTGGCCGTGGTGGCCGGTATTGGCTTGAAGGCCGGGGCCGAACAGGGGCGGTATTTCGCCAAGACACGTTACGAGCCGCACCCGCTGCCTGTTTTTGAGACGACGAAGAACAAACTGCCCTCGCCTATCTTCGACGAGGACGAATCTTACGTTACGTGCTATTGGAAGGCCTGGGAAATCGCCTTCAAGAACTTTCACGAGCCTGCCCCTGACAGCGGGTTTGTTTCGCAGTTCATCGACGCGGCGTTTAACGAGAATATCTTCCTCTGGGACACGTGCTTTCTGACGATGTTCTGCAATTACGGCCATCCGCACGTCCCCGGCATCCGATCATTAGACAATTTCTACGCGAAGCAATACGACGACGGCGAAATCTGCCGGGAAATCAACCGGACTACCGGCAGGGATTTCACTCCCTGGGTAAACGCCGAAAGTGCCCCCCTCTTCAGTCGATGGGGATTTGACCTCCACGCCGGACAGAAGCAAAGCAACATCGAATACCGCGGCCGACCGGCCCCGAAACCCAATCCTGTGCTGACGCTGGACGCCCTGAATCATCCCATCTTTGCCTGGGCGGAGCTCGAAAGCTATCGAATAACCGGCGATATCGAACGTCTGAAAATGGTTTGGGAGCCGCTGGTCCTCTATTACGGGGCGCTCCAGAAGTACATTCGTCAGGGCAACGGACTATATATGACCGATTGGGCCAGTATGGACAATTCGGCCCGAAATCCGGGTCTGGCCGGCGGCGGAACCGCTATCGACGCCTCTTCCGAGATGGTCCTGTTCGCAAGGAATCTGGCCGAAATCGGGCGAGAAATCGGCAAGGCCAAGCAGGCCGAGAAGTTCGATAAAGGAGCCGATGAGCTGGCCGGGACTATTAACGCCAAAATGTGGGACCCGGAAAAACGCTTCTACTACGACCTGAACCTGAACGAAGACCGAATCGGCGTGAAAACGATAGCCGGATTCTGGACGCTGCTTGCCGGCGTAGCCTCGCACGAGCAGGCGGAGGCGCTTGTTGCAGAACTCGAGAACCCCAGGACCTTCAAGACGCTTCACCGCGTCCCCACCCTGGCCGCCGATGAAAAGAGCTTCAGCCCGACGGGCGACTACTGGTGCGGAGCATCGTGGGCCCCAACCAACGTCATGGTCGTTCGTGGCCTCGAACGCTACGGCTATACAGACCTGGCCCGAGAGATTGCATTGAACCACCTCGACAACGTCGTTGAGGTCTTCAAGCAGACGGGCACTATCTGGGAGAACTACGCGCCGCAAAAAGTCGCCCCCGGCCAACCGGCCAAGAGGGAATTCGTCGGATGGAGCGGAATCGCCCCCATCGCCCTGCTGCTCGAATACAAAATCGGCCTGCGACCCGACGCAACCAACAATACCCTCGCCTGGCGCATCGCCTCCGATAAACGCCTCGGAGTCGAACGCTACCGGTTCGCCGGCAAGACCGTCTCGCTTGTTTGCAGCGCAGCGGGCAATTCCGCGAATCGCAAGGTCCGCGTTTCGAGCAACGCACCCTTCCGACTGGTGCTCATCCTGAATGGAACGACCCGCGAAATAGAAATCCGCGAAGATGAACCCATAGATATCGAACTATAGGGGCCCGCCCTGCGAAAACCTGCGCAGACCAATACCCCATCCTTGAAGTTAGCTGCAGTGCTCCCACCGAACCGCATCTCTGTTCGCGCCTTTGAATAGGTGATGCACAAAGAAGAAAACGGTGTGCCGAAAGACCCAACCTGCCGACAAAGCAGTGTAATCACTACGATATAAAAAGGTCCTGCAACTGAATATGCAGGACCTTTTTGATTACTTCAAGCCTTCTGTCTCTTAGCCCGGGATTACATTGGTTGCACACGGGCCTTTTTTGCCTTGTCCTACCTCGTACTGGACGCTCTGGCCTTCCTCGAGCGAGGCGTAACCTTCTGTCTTAATTTCCGAGTGATGGACAAACAAATCATCGCCGCCGTCATCCGGAGCAATGAAGCCGTATCCCTTACTTGAATTGAACCATTTCACAATACCTGTACTCACTTACACTTCTCCTTGGCCTATTCATAGGCCGCAAAGCCACTGTCTCTCACTATTGTTATCGAAGGCGTGCTCTCGAGAGACGAAAGAAGACGCCTTTTTTTGAACGCTTTAACATACCGCCAAGATATTGGAAAAGCAAGAAAAATCAGAAAATAGGGCAAAAAATATGTCACAGCGGGTCTATCTAAGAATCGGCAAGGAACCGCAACATTCCAAAGGAAAGCGTGGTTTTTGCCTCAATAATGCACGCTGAGAAACTCGATACGCCCCGAACGGACCATCACTCAGGACATTGGGACCATTAAGAGTTACCAGGTTTAACAAATAAGCCGCGCCCTTGAGAGCGTGTGCGAGAAGTGGCACGGCCATCCTGGCCGTGCGTTTCACAAGGTAGGCCGCTCGTAGAAAAATGACCAATTGCAGGGCCAAGATGGCCCCGCGACGCATGGGCAAGATGCCCATGCCACAACAAAACGGCTTCTCACACACGCTCTGAGAGAAAAAAGCCGCCGCTTAATCCATCCCGTCTTCCCGTAGCTTACACGACAAGAGTCGCCTGCGCTCTGTCGCCCCCTTGTTACCGCGATGCCTTGCGCCCCTGGCGGCGCCGGTCGGCCTCCTTTAGAAGCCTCTTGCGGATGCGAATCGAATGTGGGCATATCTCGACAAGCTCATCCTCCTGGATATACTCGAGGGCGACCTCGAGGCTCATTTTTCTCGCGGTTCTGACCTTGGCGGCTTCATCCTTGCCCGCAGCTCGAATGTTGGTCATCTGCTTGCACTTGGCCACGTTGACCGGTATATCGTTATCCTTGCAGTGTTCCCCAACCACCTGTCCTTGATACACCTTCTCACCCGGCTCGACGAAGAATATGCCGCGGTCGTACAGGGCGTCGAGGGCGTAGGCCGTCACTTGCCCCGCAGTCGTCGCAATCATAACGCCGGCCTTTCGCTGAGGTATGGCCCCTCGCATCAGCTCATATCTTTCAAAGGTATGGTGCAGGACCGCCCGCCCGGCGGTGGCGTTCATCGCTCTTGCATGAAGGCCGAAAAGACCCCTCGCAGGAATCAAAAATTCCATGTGAATAAAGTCGCTCGCCCCGCTCTTGGCCTCCATCTTGACTATCTCGCTTCGCCGGTCGCCCAGGAGGCTCATTATCGCACTCTGACAGTCTATCGGGCAATCGACAGCCAGTAATTCTATCGGCTCATGCCGCCTGCCCTCGACGATTTTCAGAATCACACTCGGCTTTCCTGCGCAAACCTCATAGCCTTCGCGCCGCATATTCTCCAGCAGAACGCCCAGATGCATCAGTCCTCTGCCTGAGACATTGAATTCTTCAGGCGTCTGCCCCGGCTCGACCCTCAAAGCCACATTCTTGGCAAGCTCCTTTTCGAGCCTCTCTCCAATCTGCCTGCTCGTCAGATAGTTGCCGTCTCTGCCCGCAAAAGGCCCGTCGTTCACCCTGAAGGTCATCGTCATCGTCGGCTCGTCAACCGGGATAACGGCAAGTCTCGAAGGGTTGTCCGCGCAGGCGATGGTGTCGCCGATTTCAACCGGATCAAGCCCCGAAATCGCACATATATCGCCCGCCGAGACGCTTGCAACCTGTTTTCGGCCCAGGCCGAAGAATTGATGAATCTGCATTACCTTCTGCAACGTAGGCAGGCCATTCTTGTCGATTACAATCACCTTCTGGCCCTGGTCTATCCGCCCGGCAAAGACCTTCCCTATCGCTATCCGCCCGACGTAATCCGAATACTCCTGGTTGCTAACGAGCATTTGCAGCGGCTCGTCCAGGCTCACCTTCGGCGCAGGGACCTTGTTTATAATGGCGTCGAATATCGCCTCCATATTGTCGGTCCGGTTCTCAAGGTCGGTTGTCGCCCAGCCCTCCTTCGCCGATGCATAAACAAGAGGGAAATCGAGCGCCTCGGACTTGGCCCCGAGATGAACGAGCAAATCGAATATCTCATTAACGACATCATCCGGCCGGCTATTCATGCGATCGACCTTATTGACCACCACGATGGGACGCAGCTTGTGCTCGAGGGCCTTGCTCAGCACGAACCTCGTCTGCGGCATAGGCCCCTCGAACGCATCGACCAGCAGCAGCACTCCGTCGGCCATTTTAAGAACGCGCTCGACCTCGCCGCCGAAGTCTGCATGGCCGGGAGTGTCGATCAGGTTGATCTTGTACTCGTCGCCTTTGGAGTCCGTGTAGTAAATCGCGCAGTTCTTGCTGAGAATCGTAATGCCGCGCTCGCGCTCGAGCGGATTCGAATCCATAATCAGCCCATGCTCGCCCCCGGCCAGCTTGTCCAGGTCCTCATCCCGAAACATCCCCGATTGGTAGAGAAGCTGATCGACCAGCGTCGTCTTGCCGTGATCCACGTGAGCGATTATCGCAACATTACGAATATAATCCGAATACATAGCCAACCTTCAACACATTCAACACCAATCCACCCTCTGCAGGCAATCCTGATTAGCCCTCACACGCCCAAATCCCTCCGCCGCAAACCCGTCTGATTATATCTCAAAGCGGCCCAAATGCAAGCGATAATCCGTCAAGCCGCTGAGTTGGGTGTGAAATCATTTTCTGGCAGGTGATTTCCGGTTTGTCAATGGTGGTTCACAGGCAGAATAAAGCCACTCTGGTCATTGCGAGGTCCGCCGAAGGTCCACCAGCGGCGGATGGCAATCTCCCGTTTTCGAACGAATGAGATTGCTTCGCTGCGCTCGCAATGACTGAGGACGTAATCCTTTGTCAGGAAAAAGCTTATACTTCGCCAGAAAATGATTTCACACCCGCTGAGTTTCAGCAAGACTCCCTCAGCCCAAAGACCCTATCGCTCCGACTGCACCGAAGATCATTGCTCCTGCTTGATGCCGCGGATTACCATTCCTGTTTGATTTCTGCCGATGTAGGATTTTCCGTCAGGCGCAACGTGGAGCTCGTCGAGCCAGGCACCGTTTGGGGCGTCTTTGTCCGGGCGGTGCATTATCAGCGTGTTGCCGTCGAAGGTCCATCTATCGTCGGCGTCCGGGCGGTTGAGCCTGCCTTCGGACAGGATTGTAACGGTGCTCTCAACCTCGTAGTTCACAAGGTGCTTCCATTTGCCGAGCAGGGCCGATGGCTCCACTTTGGCCTTTTTGCCGGGCGGCTCTATAAGCGGCTCGCCCGCTACGGGCCAGCCTTCGCTTGTCCAGAGCAGGGGCCTGATTTGCAGGTTTCTGCCGCCTCTAATTTCGCGTGCATCATAGGTATGGTGCACCAGAAAGTCGCCGTGCGGAGTCTGGATAACCGAATTATGGCCCGGGCCCCGCCAGTTCTCGTGGCTCGCCAGGACGAGCGAGCCGCCTTCGTCTGTCATAGCCTTGCCCTCGATGTCAACGTATGGGCCGGTTACTTGCTTGCTCCGCCCGACCATAACGCGATACGTACTATTGACGCCGTCGCAGCAGGCATCGAAGGAAACGAATAGGTAGTAATAGTCGTTGCGGCTGATGACGTAGGCCGCCTCAATGGCGTGGTGAACGGGCCGGCGGGCGAGCGAGTATCGCCGGCTGTCATCGGGGTCGGGCTTTCCCGTCGCCGGGTCGATGTGCATCATCTTAATGCCGTCCCAGAACGAGCCGAACGCCAGATAGATGCCGCCGTCCTTGTCGATAAAGACCGCCGGGTCGATCGCGTTGAAGTCCGTCTTGCCCGCCGCCGATTCGACGACCTTGCCCTGGTCGATCCATTTATAGTCTTTGCTTGCAGGGCCCAGTGTTATGTTGGTAGCAAGGCCGATGCACGACCTCTGGCTGCCGAAAGTCGAGATTGAGTAATAAAGGTGGTATTTACCGTTGAAATACGCGATATCCGGCGCCCAGATGTTCCTTGAGCCGGGGACCTCCGTCCGCGCCCAGTCCGGAACCGAAGTCTCAAAGACCGTGCCCACGCGCTCCCAGTTGACCAGGTCCTTCGAGCGATGGATCGGGATGCCTCGCCCCGTGCAGAAGACGTAATAGCAGCCGTCCTGTTCTGACTTGATTATACCGGGGTCCGGAATGCCCTCTGTGAGGCCCTGCTCCGCCCGCGAGCAAAGACCGCACGCCAAGACGATTAGAAGAACGACAACACAACACCTGCCAAACCTAACTCTCAGATCGCAGCGACTATCCATACAAGGCTCCTTTGCAGTCACGCCATAACCGGCTCAGCAGCGTTGCCGAGCCGGTTGCCCATAGAATACCGACTCTTGGTTGAGAATTCAAACTCCTAATCCGCCCCACCACTCCGCCAAACTTGATTTTGTCCCCGTCGTCATTGCGAGGCCCGAAGGGCCGTGGCAATCTCATACCTCTCGCTCGTGCTACGTAGCGACTCGTGCTACGTAGCGAACTTCGCAGAGTAGCAACTTCGCAGAGTAGCAAAGAATAGGCGATCCTCCGGCGTCAATATGCCCCACGTGGCTAGGCCATCCCTTCGGGGATGACGCCCACAGTTGTGATCTTGACGCAGTACGATTCAAATCTTGCCCCTGCTGTGCTTGCTTCTATTCGCAGCATTGACTAATATGGCGGCGTTGAATCTGTGAATCACTGTCCTCAGCTGATAAGGTTCTCGACTCATGGCCATCGTAACATTGCGTGACATCCACATAGCATTCGGCATGGAGGTCGTACTCGACAAGCTGGATCTTCAGCTCCATGCCGCCGAGAAGGTCGGCATGGTCGGCGCCAACGGCTCGGGCAAGAGCACTATCCTCAAGCTCATCACCGGGCAAATCAAGCCGGATATCGGCAAGGTGACTAAGCAGCGCTGCCTGCGCATCGGCTACCTGCCGCAGGAAGCGACATTCGGCGCAGACCGCACTGTCCTGGAGGAAATGCACGCCGGCGTTGCGCACATACTCAACATCCAAAAGTCGATACAGATCGTATCCAACCAGATGCAGACTCTCAGCGGCGCCGAGCTGAAGGCCAAGATGAGGCGCTACGACCGGCTCTGCCACGATTTCGAGGTGGCCGGCGGCTATGAATATGAGACGCGAATCCTCATAACCTTGGCGGGTATCGGCCTGGAACAGGAGCTGCACCAGGCAAAGACCTCGGCCCTTAGCGGAGGCCAGCTCTCACGCCTGGGCCTGGCGCAGGTCCTGATGCTCGATACCGACCTGCTGCTCCTCGATGAGCCGACAAACCATTTAGACCTGCAGGCGACCGAATGGCTCGAAAAATTCCTGGCCGCCTATAACGGCGCAGCCGTAATCATCAGCCACGACCGCTCCCTGCTCGATAAAGTCGCGTGCAAAATTATCGAAGTCGAGAAGCGTCAGGCGAACGTCTGGAGCGGCAATTATAGCAACTACGCGCAGACCAAAGAGACGCTCCGCCTGCAACAGCAGCGAGAGCACGTCAAGCGAGTCGAGATGGTCGAGCGAACGCTGGACTTCATCGCCCGCAACAAGGACCAGGAGGGCATGCGAGGGACCGCGCGAGGCCGCAAGAGACAATTGAACCGGCTGCTCAAAGAAAACCCGGACTACTTGGACAAACCGACCGACGAAAAGACAATCAGCTTCTCGTTCGCCAAACCGGAGAAAACGAGCAACATAGTGCTCCGTTGCGAGGGATTGGGCAAATCCTTCGGCGATCTGACGCTGTTCTCGGATCTGACGTTTGACGTGCTCAGGGGCGAGCGGCTCGGCATCACCGGCCCCAACGGCGCGGGCAAGACCACACTCCTGCAACTGGCGATGGGCCGGCTCGAACCGTCCGCAGGCGGCATTCGCATAGCCAAGACCTTGCGCATCGGCTATCTCGACCAGCACGGCGACGTCCTGGACCCTTCCAAAACCGTCTTCGAAGAGGCCGCCGGCGCGAATCCAAACCTCTCCGCCGAGCAGGTTCGCAGCCGACTCGGAGCATTTCTATTCTCGGGCGATGATGTATTCAAGCAGTGCGCCGATCTCAGCGGCGGCCAGCGCAATCGCCTGATGCTCTGCACACTGGTCCTAAGCGAATCGGATGTCCTGGTCATGGACGAGCCGACCAACCACCTGGATATTGCAAGCAGGGAAATGCTCGAAGCGGCGCTGGAAGACTACGCCGGGACAATGATCGTCGTCAGTCACGACCGCTACTTCCTCGACCGTATCGCGGACAAAATGTTAGTGGTCGGCACGGACCCGCTCGGCGCTCGATGCCTCGGCAAGACAGAATTCGTCGGGATGAAACCCGTCTATTCATACTACGCATCGCTGGTTCAAAAACGCGTGGAAGCCCGCCGGCAAGAGCAGGCCTCAGGCGGCGCCGCCCGCCGAAAACGCCGCCCCGCCGCTGCTGGAAAAAAGGCCAGGCTCAAAACACCCGAAGAGTTGAAACGCTTCAACAAGCACTCACTCGAGCAGCTCGAAGAAATGATAACCGAACACGAACGGGACTTGGCCGAGATGAAAGAGCAGTTCGGCAACGCCGAAATCTACAAGAATCCCCAACAGCTCGCGCAACTTAAAAGCAGCTTCGACGCCAAGACCGCCGAGCTGGACCTGCTCTACAGAGCATACGAACGCCGCGTAAAATAGACGACACTTACCGGGTTCTGATGGAATGGGCTGTCAGCGTCTTGTCGGGCTTCCAATAGCAAAATGACCACTCTCAATAGAATGGAATCACACTGTCATTCTTGATTCCAGTGTGCCTATTGAGATTCAACAAGTTTCATATTAGCGAATCCGCCCCGGCAAAGCAACTTCTTCGAGCATTGCCTTGCAGTTTCGCCGCCCAAGTGGTAATCTTCATGCTTGCCGAAGAAAGATAAGCCCGTGAATACCAAGAATCAGACAAAACGTGGTTCAGACAAAAATGGCAGAGGCAGCTTATCGAAAGCCGTCTTGGCGATTGCCCTGGCCCTGTCACAACTCTGGGTGACAGTCGCGGAAGGAGCGGTAACCCTTGTGGCCGACGGCAAGGCCGAGGCGGTTATTGTAACGCCTTCGAAGGCTTCCACCGCGGCGAGAGAGGGCGCCGAAATACTTCGTGACCATTTGTTCCAGATCTCCGGCGCTCGGTTCAACGTGCTCAAGGAAGGCGAGTTGCAGGATGTGAAGGTCGAGAACGGCCGCCTCGAAGCCCCAACGATGACCCAGGCGTTTATCCTCGTCGGCGAGGGAGAGCTGGCTGGAAAACTCGGCATAACAAGCAAGGGCCTCGGACCGGGCGGCATCCTGATTCGCACCTTCGCCAACGGCCTGGCCATGCTCGGACCCGACGATAAGACCCCCTCCGACCCCTACGGAAGCAGATACGCGGTGACAACGTTTCTCGAAAACCAGCTTGGCTGCCGCTATCTCTGGCCCGGAGAAAGCGGCAAGGTGGCGCCGAGAAAAACGACGATAAGAATTGAACCGTTGGACATCCGTTTCACACCGTTGTATGAACAGCGCAATATCCGTTGGAGCGGATACGACAGCAGAATGCAGCAGGGCCTCGACCGATTGGGGTTCACCAAAGACGATTTCCTCAAAGCGAGGGAAAAGGCATCCTCAACGCAATCACAAAGCTGCGACTGGATGGGCTGGCACAGAATGGGTGGGACGCTCGGACTGAATACCGGCGACGGAACAATCCTGTCCCAGGAGACCTGGCGGAAGTTCCTAAAAGAGCATCCCGAATGGTTCGCAATGCAGGCCGACGGCTCGCGATTCTTCGATGTGGAGTGGGAGCGCCCCAGGCTTTGCAAATCTAATGCCGACCTTATCGAAGCAATTGCCAAGGAGAAAATCAAGGAGCTCGACGCACACCCGGGCCAAAGAAGCATCTCTTTGATGACCCAGGACGGCGGGGGCAACGCGGGCTTCTGCCTATGCCCTGCCTGCAAGGCCCTCGACCCGCCCGAAGGTCGAAAGGTAAGGGTCTGGACTTATGACCATAAAGCCGGGCGGACTGAGAGATTCGACTACGTCTCCCTGACCGACCGAATGGCCTGTTTCTACAACGCCATAGCCGAGAAGGTCGCCGAAAAATACCCCGACGTCCTCTTCACCGGCCAGGCCTACAGCATTTATGCCTCCCCGCCCCTGCGGCACAAGCTCCATCGCAATATGGTTATACGCTTAGTGCATCGCACCGACCATTACGCCAACGACGAGGTCCGCGCCCTCGGCATGGCCGACTGGAACGCCTGGGCCGATGCCGTCGGGATGATATTCTG
>DATEBC010000265.1:0-6429 GCA_035288065.1 Sedimentisphaerales bacterium
AGCCGCGCAGAGCGATTCAGTTGGAAGTCGGTAGCCGAGAAGTATTTGAGCTGCTATAATGCCGTGATGAATTCGCTTACTGGGCATCGCGCATGAACTGGAGAAGACCCATAATCACGTGCCTGCTCTCTGCAAGCGGCAATAGAATTCCGAAGATTCTCAAAGAGATCGGCTCTTTGGAGTTTGCCGGGGCGGACCAAATCCGTGCATTGACCGAGCGCAAGCTAACAAACATTCTGCTGCATGCCTACGCCAATGTCCCTTACTACCGCCGGATACTGAGAGATTGTGATGTCGTCTGCGGCAACGACGTCAAGCTCGATAAATTCTCCAGGATTCCCCTGCTGACAAAAGAGATCATCCGAGAGCAAGGCGAGAACCTGCTTTCGGCAGATTACAAAAGTAGAAGACCTTACGAGAATACGTCCGGCGGCAGCACGGGCGAGCCTGTCAGGTTCTTCCAGGACGCGGAATACGACCAGTGGAATATCGCCACCAAGATATATTTCAACGCCGTGCTCGGCAAATACCTGGGCCAGGCCGAGATAAAGCTCTGGGGCTCCGACAGGGACATAATCGAGGGCAATCTTACCGTCAAAGACAGGGCGATCAACTATCTGTACAACAGAAAGTTCTTTAATTCGTACCGGTTCGACGACGACCATATCAAACAGCTTGTTGCACTGAACAATCTGCACAAGCCGGTTGCCTATTGGAGCTATATGGAGTCGGCGTTCGAACTGGCCAATTTCCTGCTGAGGACCAAGCTCGACTTTCATCCGCCCAAAATAGTGATATCGACAATCGGCCCGCTTACCGACGAAGTCAAAGAGAGAATCGAGACCGGGATGAAATGCAGGGTCTATAATCAATACGGGTCCCGAGAAGTCGGGGCGGTGGCCTGCCAGTGCAAGGAGCAGGGTGGGCTGCACACGTTCCCCTGGTGGAACTACGTCGAACTCCTGAATGATAAGGGACAGGCCGTTGACCAAGGAGAGGGGAATGTGGTTGTTACGACGTTCCACAGCTTCTCGATGCCCCTGATACGCTATGACATCGGCGATGTTGCGGTTCCCGGCGGGCATCGGTGCGCGTGTGGCAGGAATACCTTCCAGCTCAGGAAGGTCATGGGCAGGACTCTGGGCTATTTCAGGAAAGCCGACCGCTCGCTGGTCCATTCGCACTTCATAGTCCAGGCCCTTTTCTTCAGGGATTGGATCAAGAAATTCCAGGCGATTCAGGATGCTCTCGACCATGTTCTGATCCGGGTCGAATTGAGCAGCGGGCACGTAGCGCCGAAGGAAGATATCGACGACATAGTCACGAAGACCAAAATTCTGATGGGCCAAAGCTGCCGGGTCGATTTTGATTTCGTCGAAAGCATCGGCAGAGCAGCGAGCGGCAAGTACCTCTACACTATATGCGAAGTGAAATGACGCCGGCGAACAGACCTATCAAGATTTGCTTCATCTCTCCTAAGGCTTATCCGCTTTTCAACGCCGATGTCAAAGAGGTGTTCGGCGGCGCTGAGGTTGATTTGTATTTTCTTTCGCGTGAGCTTGCCAAGTATAAGGATTTCCAGGTCAGCTTTATCACTGCCGACTATGGGCAGGAAAAATTCGAGACTATCGAAGGGGTGCGGATTATCAAGAGTCTGGATTTCAAAGAGAACCCCGTAATCGGGGCAATTAAGGTTTGGCGGGCAATGCGAGCAGCCGATGCCGACATATATTTTCGCGAGGCCCCTTCTTCGGCGGGGTTTTTGCTTGCCCTCTTCTGCAAGCTGAATAGAAGGGTCTTTGTTTACCGCACGGCCAGCAGGGGCGAGTGCGACGGAGGGTACTTGAAACAGCATTTCCTTGGCGGCAGGGCTTTCTTATGGTCGCTGCGCAAGGCGGCGCTGGTAGTGGTGCAAAACGAAACCGACGAGACAGAAATATGCAGAACTGCGGGTGTATCCGCCGTTGTCATACCTAATGCGCATCCCTTGCCCGCATTATCGCAGGCGCAAAGGGACACTGTACTCTGGGTCGGCAGGAGCACACCGCTCAAGAGGCCGGGGCTTTTCATCGATCTTGCCGAGCAAATGCCCGGTGAGAGTTTCACTATGATTTGCCAGCGGGCGACAGGCGATGATGATTTCCATGCCCTGGCACAGCGGGCCGAGAATGTTAAGAACCTTAAATTCATCAAACGCGTGCCGTTTCACGAGACCGCAAGCTACTATCAGCGAGCTAAAATCTTTGTAAATACGAGCGATTCGGAGGGCTTCCCGAACACTTTCGTCGAGGCCTGCAAGTACGCTGCTCCGATACTATCCCTGAGCATAAACCCGGACGATTTTCTAACGACCCATAAGTGCGGGCTGTGCGCCGATGATGACTGGGAGAAGTTTCTCAAGCAATTTGAATTCCTGGCGAAATCGCAGGAAGCTCGCGATTACGGAATGAACGGGCGCAGATACGCCGAAAAGAAACATGATATAGAAAAGATTGTAAAGAGATATAAGGAGCTGTTCCTGGCCCTGACGGCCCGCTCCGCCTCACGCAACAATCGACCCGAGAAGTCCGATTAATCCGAATGTGACACCCGGCTAACAGACTTTTGGGATCAACTGAATGAAGCCAATTTCGATTCTAATGTCGGTATATAACGAGCCGCTGGACTGGCTTAAGGGCAGCATCGAGTCTATGCTCGGCCAGACGTTTGTGGACTTTGAGCTCATTATTGTCAACGACAACCCGGATCGAGGCGATATTGGGGACTTGTTGGAGCAGTACAGAAGCGGCGACAATCGAGTTCGGATCATCACAAACAGTGAGAACCTCGGACTGACAAAATCCTTGAACAAGGCTATAAAGGCAGCCGGGGGCAAATATATTGCAAGGATGGATGCCGACGATGCGGCGCTGCCTGAGAGATTGGCCTTGCAGTACAAGTTCCTGGAAAAGAACGACGATGTTTTCTTGGCGGGCACTTCCGTTAAGATCATCGATCAAAACGGGGCTGTGCGGCATAGTGCCGTCAAGCACACAAACCACAAGGAAATTGTCCAGGAGATGTTTGGAGGCCGCCTGGCACTGTATCATCCAACGATTATGTTCAGAAATCAGGGCCTTCTATATAGAGAGCATTTTGAGACGGCCCAGGATTACGACTTCTATTTGAATCTCTTGTCGAAGAACAAAAAGTTCGCCAATCTAAGAGACATCCTGCTTCACTACAGAGTGTCAAATAGAAGCGTCTCGATGAGTAGTAAGAGAAAGCAGGTTCTCGCCGGCAAGCTGGCCTTGAAGTTCTATTATGAAAGGCTCGAAACCGGGTCGGATTCATACGACAAGCTTGATTTCGGCGATGAGGACTGTCTCCTGCGATTCTTGGGCATAACCACGGACCAATTAGAGCGGGAAGCCCTGAGAAAGAGCATAGTTTTTGCCCTTGCCGCCGGCGATGTCGAAGCCGCTATGCGGGCATTCGGCAATTACAAAAGATGCGACGGCCATAAAGCCGATAAATTTATGTTATCACTTTTCGTAAAGTTTCCGCGTCTGCACGGATTCTACAGGAAACTGCGATACGAAATTCTGCGATTCTGAGATGTTCGAGAAACTGTACAAAACGCATAAACAGACGGGCCAAGATTTCCTCTGGCGGACGCTGCAAATGGCCGGCAAGCAGGGCACGGCCTGCCTAATCTTCTTCATTGCCGCCAAGTTCTTGTCGCCGGAGACCTTCGGCGACTTCGGCTATTTGATGGCCGTGGTCGGACTCTTGGCCGTCATTTGTGACTTTGGCTTCTCCACGGCGGTCTCCAGGTATGTCGCCGAATACAAGTTTAAGCAATCCGAAAAGCTCAACAAGATACTCTTTTCGATCTCGATAGTCAGCATTGGAATAAGCGCCTTTATCTCGGCAGTCGTAGTGCTGCTGGGCGCCAGGGTCTTCAAAGAGAATTATCGATATATCCTCTGCCTGCTGCCTTATCTGTTTCTAATGCCGCTGACGAGCATCGCCGACGGGATGTACAGGGGCCTCAAGCAGTTCAAGAAGCTGGCGATAATTAGCATAATCGTCGGCATATTTTCGCTTGCGGCATCATTCATATTAGTAAGCCGTTATCTCCTAATCGGAGCGATTCTGTCGCAGATCATTCTGTATTTCCTGATGGCCGCGGCCCTTTTTGCCCTTCAGAGAAACTTTACTATGCGGTTCGATAAAAGCATTGTAACTGAGGTGGCCAGGTATGCCCTCGTGCTCGGAACCGCCGGCGTCGCATACTTCCTTTACACGCGAGTTGACATCCTGATACTGAAGCAGTTCGGCTACGTGGTCGAAATCGGCTACTACGAAATAGTCAATAAAATATTTCAGATGCTGATAATTCCGTTCGCCATCCTCGGCCAGGTTATCGCCCCGAACACCGTCAAGTACGCGATTGCAAACGACTTTGGCGAGATCAAAGATAAGCTAAAAAAATACGCCGCCTTCTGTCTCGGCATCGGCCTGATATTAAGCGTCTGCCTTCATTTCGGAATCCCCCCGGCGCTGCGCACTGCTCTTCCTCGATATTATACCACTGAATTCATACTGATAATGAATATCCTGCTGGTATTGCTGCCTTTCAAGGTCTTGGGGACGTGTCTAAATCAAGGCTTCATAGTCCCAGCCGGCTTTGCAAGAATCATGGCGGTGGCGGCAGGCATCGGCGGCATTTTGAATGTTATTTTTGATTACATCTGCATAGACCGTTTCGGCTACGTAGGCGTTTTCTGGGTAACCCTTGTAATACACTCTTTGACCATAATCACGCTCACTACGTATTTCCTGTTCGCAATACACCGTGAAGATCTCCACCGGCGCGTCCACGCCATTCAGAACGCTGCCGGAGGTATCGGAACGGTCGATTGGGATGATTCCGGAGATTAGATGATGAACCGATTTGTCGACAGAATCATCAACAAGCTCTGCAAGTTGTACATCATGTTTCATTCTGAGTATTACAGGTTCTTCAATAAAGATGTCCGAACAAAAATGAAATGTATTTTAAGCCTAACTGAAAGTAATACCGGTCTTACGGCCGCTGGCCAGATTGAACGCGCCTTGCCTGGTTTTACGCGATACCGTAAAGCCAGGCATTACAAATACATGCTCGGAAGATACTTGTATTCACTCAAATACATAAGAAATAAGGCAGCCCTGGACTGTGCATGCGGATTAGGTTGGGGCAGTTTCCTAATATCCGATTATACCCGGGAACTATTGTCCATTGACCTTGACAAGAACGCAATCGACTTTTCAAATTCAACCTGGAAGAGTGCTAAACTCAATTTCATTCAACATTCGGCGCTGGAACTGGATAGCCTGAACCGGAAGTTTGACGTCATCCTATGCTTCGAATTGATCGAACACCTGCAGTTCAGTGACGGCGCAAAGCTATTACAGCAGGCTAATCGCGTCTTGGCTGAAAACGGACTGATAATACTCTCCTCGTGGTTTCCCGGCACTCAAGAAACAGGCCAAAACAAAGGGCTGAAGAACGAATTCCATTTGCATTTATACACTAAGGAGGAAATGAGAGATTTGCTGGCAAGAAGCGGGTTCTCGAAACCTCGGTTTCTGGGGTCATTTATGGTTATTGCAGCCAACGGCAAAAACAGCAAGCCATAAAGAGCCGGCAGAGAATCGGTAGTTTTCTCAGGTGCCTGGCATTGCCGAAGTCAGTGAAGCAGTGGTCTCTTCGGACGCTCAGAGACAAGGTCATCAAGATAGGGGCCAAAGTGGCCAACCCCACACATGCACAATATGCACTCTTTTGGGCTTAGTGGCCATGCTTGCCCCTATTTCCAGCCCCCAAACGCTGTGTCTCGCGAAAAACTTCAAAATCCCATACTCGCCACTTGACAGACTCATCGCGTAAGGTGTACAATACTATCGGTTTATGAGGCTCTGAGCCGTTTGCAGGAGTCGGGCGTTCCATTTTTGAGCAACGCCTTGGCGTATAATGTTTTGGAAGTATTCATACCTGTAAGGAGATTAAAGATGAGAAGGCAATCAATTTTGGCGGCAATGGCGGTGGTTTTGTTGGCTGCAATTCCTACGGTGACAGAAGCGACCCTGATTGCGTCCTGGAATTTTGACGAACGTAGTGGAACGACGGCATTCGATTCGGCGGGGAGCAATGATGGGGTGGTCCATGGCGCACAGTGGGTTGATGGCCTCCTTGACGGGGCGCTGAACTTTGATGGGGTGGATGATTATGTTGAGATACCCGATAGTGATAGTCTCAACCCCTACGCTGGGTTGACTGTATCTGCATGGGTGTACATTGACGCGATTTCATGGAGTGACAGGACGGCGGTGGTGTGCAAATACTATTGGAAAGGCGACGGGGGAAGAGGCGATAGGGCATATATGGTTGAATTGGGCAAG
>DATEBC010000266.1:0-3183 GCA_035288065.1 Sedimentisphaerales bacterium
AAGCACGGCGACAAGACTACCGTGGACATTCTTTATTGCGTCGTCGGGCCGGCGACGCTGCGGATGACAACGTTGAAAGCGAGAGACAAAGTGAGCGTCATCGGGCCGTTGGGCAATGGATTCACCGTACCGGAGGGCAAGAAGAAGGTGTTTTTGGTGTTCGGAGGGATGGGAACCGCGCCGGTGCAGCATCTGGCAAAGCTCATCATGGAGGGCCGCAGAGCCGGGGAGATCGAGATCGTCGCGTTTGCGGGAGCGAAGACGAAGAGAGGCCTGCCTTTCGAAAAGCCCATGGATGAAATTTCCGAGCAACTGGGCTTTGCGATTCGGGAGTTTGCCAGGTATGGGATCGAGTCTATAATTGCGACGGACGACGGCTCGGCGGGATTCCATGGGCTTGTGACCGATTGCTTCTTGCAGTGGCTTAAAGAGAATAAGCTCGAAGCGAATAGCGCAATTATATACAGTTGCGGACCGGAGCCGATGCTGGCGAAGGTGGCCCAGATTGCAGGGGACAGGGGCATCGATTGCCAGGTGAGCATGGAGCGGCGGATGGCCTGCGGCATCGGCGTCTGCCAGAGCTGCGCGATCGAGTGCAGACTCGAAGGGAGCAACGAGACTACATATAAAATGTGCTGCGAAGACGGCCCGGTGTTCGATGGGAGAGAGGTGGTTTTTGACCACGAATTTGCACGAATTGCCGCGAAGAAGAATTAGAAAAATGGTGGGCAAAGCCCACCCTACGAGCTATATGAAGGTCGGTATGGAAAATATGGTTGATATTTCGGTTGAGTTTGGCAGGTTGCGGTTGTCGAATCCTGTTTTTACTGCTTCGGGGACTTGCGGGTATGCGGGTGAGCTGGGCGAGTTTATGGATTTGGACCAGCTTGGGGGATTCGTCACCAAGAGCATAACGGCCCAGCCGAGGATGGGCAACGCCACCCCGCGGATTGTCGAGACCGATGCCGGGATGCTCAATGCCATCGGCCTGGCTAATATCGGGGTCGAGAGGTTCATCCTGGAAAAGCTGCCTGCGCTTTCCAAGATAAAGGCGGCGGTGTTTGTCAACGTCGCCGGCGAGACTATCGAAGAGTATGTTGCGGTCGCGCAGAATCTGGCGAACCAGGAGGCGGTGGCGGGATTGGAGTTGAATATCAGTTGTCCGAACGTGGCCAAGGGCGGGATAAGCTTCGGGACGGACCCGGAGCAGGTGCGGGAGATTACATCCGCCGTCAAACAGGCCGCGGGACAGAAGATGTTGATGGTCAAGCTCACCCCGAACGTCACGGATATCGCCGTCATCGCGCGGGCGGCGATTGATGCGGGGGCAGATGCGCTGAGTCTTATCAATACGTTTACCGCGATGGTTATCGATATCAAGGAGAGAAGGCCCGTCTTGGCGAACCGGACCGGAGGACTGTCTGGACCCGCGATAAAGCCGATAGCGGTCTATCTGGTCAATAAGGTCTATAACGAAGCGGCGAAGGAGCGGCGGATACCGATCCTGGGCATGGGCGGAATCCGGACAGTCTCGGATGCCCTCGAGTTTATTATTGCCGGCGCCTCGGCGGTGGCCGTCGGGACGGGCAGCTTCGTCGAGCCCGCCTGCGCAGCCAGAATCGTTGAGGGGATCAGGAAATATTGCGCTGATAATGGGATTGCGAGCGTCAAGGAGCTGGTGGGGTCGCTTGGGGAATAGCCCCAGACTTATGGCTGGGGAAATCCGAAATTCTAAGCACGAAATGCTAAACAAATACAAAATACAAATGACAGAATATCCAAAACAGTTGAGGTTGTGATTATGCGCAAGTCTTCGCAGCGGTTTGAGAGTGGTTGGTTGCGTTTTCTGTTGGCGGCGGTCGTTGTGGTGGTTCTGGGGGAAGTGAGTCTGGGGGAGTTGAAGCTCGACGAGCGTGATGCGGAGTCCGGCGAGTGGGGGTATCGCCCTGCCGCCGGGGCGGTATCGAACGTTAATCCGCCGAGCTTTAGCTGGCGGCCGGTTAAGGGGATGACGTGGGATGTCCAGTGCGCCGCAGACGCAGAATTCAAGCGGATTGAGTATCACGCGGAAAATCTCGAATTCAACGTACACTGCCCGGATCGCATACTTCAGGCCGGAGAATACGTTTGGCGTTATCGCGGCAGAGACGGCAATGGGCAATATACCAACTGGAGCAAGGCCCGGCCTTTTAGTATTGCCGGCGGCGCTGCGGTGATGCCGATGCCGAAGCGGGAGGAACTGATTGGGCGGATACCGAAGAGCCATCCACGGCTTTTTGTGCGGCCTGAGAATGTTGGTCCGCTCCGGGAGCTGGCTAAGGGGAAAATGAAGGCGGAGTATGAGAAACTGGTCAAAGAGTGCGAGAGGTTGGTTGCGACGCCGCCGGCAACGAAGGAGCCGCCGACTTATCCCAAGGGGATGGTGCGGGGCAGCGAGGAGTGGCGGAAGGTTTGGTGGGGCAACCGGGAGTACACGATAAGGGCGCTGAACGGGGCGGCGACGCTTGCGTTTACCCGGCTGCTCGGGGGGCAGGAGAAATACGGCCTCGAGGCCAAGCGAATATTGCTTGAGTGCGCAAAGTGGGACCCAAAGGGCAGCACGGGATACCGGTATAACGACGAGGCCGGGATGCCTTATGCTTACTATTTTTCGCGGACTTATACGTTCGTAAACGACCTGCTGAGCGAAAATGAAAAGGAGATTTGTCGGCGAGTGATGAAGATTCGGGGCGATGAGATGTATAACAGCCTCTGCCCGCGGCATTTGTGGCAGCCCTATGGGAGCCATGCGAATCGGGCCTGGCACAAATTGGGCGAGGCCGGAATTGCTTTTTTGGGAGAAGTCGAGGGGGCGGAGGACTGGGTCTGGTTTGCTATGAACGTTTTCTATAACGTCTATCCGGTGTGGTGCGACGACGACGGCGGATGGCACGAAGGCGTCAGCTACTGGTCGAGCTACATCGGACGCTTCACGTGGTGGGCGGATGTTATGCGCGAGGCGATGGGGATCAATGCGTACGACAAGCCGTACTTCTCGAAGGTCGGCTACTATGCGATGTATCTGATGCCGCCGGGCAAGGTCAGCGGCGTTTTCGGGGACGGGGCGAATCGAACGAAGGCTTCGAGCCTCGTGCCGCTGATGAGCGAGCTTGCGGCGCAGGCCGGCAACGGGCATTGGCAGTG
>DATEBC010000267.1:0-5484 GCA_035288065.1 Sedimentisphaerales bacterium
CGACAGGTTCGAGATAGTTTCTCGGGGTATCAAATCTCGTCCCGCGCCAGTTACTTGGCACTTATGTCTCTTGGCTGGACCCGTTCCTTGCACGGCAGGCAGACCGTGGTATTAGGTGGCGGGTGTTTTTGCACGACGACTCTACAACCGCCCTGCTGCCGATTCTGGGATTTGGCCGTTGCTTTTGTCCGCCCTGCTTTGGCCGGAGGATGTCGGCTTTGCCGGCGCGGCCTGACGTAAGGTTTGTGTTCTGCTGCGTTTCACGTGGAACATCTTATTATTCGTGCTCCCCTGGAAAGGCTTATTGAGAAGAGCCGGGCCGAGACAATCGCAGGCGTCGCGGAGTTGAGAGGGCGGCGGCAAGTTGCCGGCCCCCCATTCCTATGTCAAGATCAAAACTGTGGGCGTCGTCCCCGAAGGGATGGCCTGACCACGTGAGACGCTTTGAGCTTCAATCCTTTGCTACTCTGCGAAGTTGCTACTGCTACTCTGCGAAGTTCGCTACGTAGCACGAGCCGCTACGTAGCACGAGTTTGCGAAGTTCGCTTCGTAGCACGAGACGGTACGCAGCACGAGCGAGGGGTATGAGATTGCCACGTCGGCCTACTCCGCCTCGGGCGGACTCGCAATGATGATGACCACAGAATCAAGTTTGACAGAACACTGGGCTTGTCGGGGCCACGGCAGCGTCATACTCTGCCTTCGGCTGGGGTCGGACGGAAGCATCCGTTCTTTTTCCTGTACGAACATGCCTGGTTTGCACGTCGCCGCAAAGTGGTGAGCACATCGGCCCTCCGTGAGCTGCTCAGAAGCCGGCACTATGCCACCAGGCAGATTGGGCGTTGCATACGTCTTGGGTGCGTTAGAAAGTGTATGAGAATTGGCACGGCCATCCTGGCCGTGCGTTTCACCAGAGTGTCCGCCCGCAGGAAAAAGACCAATTGGAGGGCCAGGATGGCCCTGCGACGCATGGGCAAGCCCCACTGGCCCCGCCGCAAGGCGTCCCTGGCGGGACTTGCGGGGATGCCCATGCCACGACAGAACGGCTTC
The DNA here is from genome assembly GCA_035288065.1 of Sedimentisphaerales bacterium. Lineage (GTDB taxonomy): Bacteria > Planctomycetota > Phycisphaerae > Sedimentisphaerales > Anaerobacaceae > JAFGCD01. Next base: position 1,051 of record DATEBC010000267.1, read on the forward strand.
TCATACACTTTCTTAGAGAAGGCTCACCTGAATTGTGGTAATGGCGGGGACGTTGGCGGCTGATTGCCTGGTTTTCCTTTGCCTTCCAGAGCAGTTTGTGGTGTTCCACGTGAAACTTTTTTTCGCAAAAATGTTTTCGCATGGGCGTTATGCTGCAGGTATCTACATCGAAATGCCGAAAAAGAATTTGTGCCGCAGTTTCCAACCGGTTGTGAATGTGTTAAGATAGGAAGGATCGGTAACATTCATTCGAAAAGGAGTTTTGTAATGGGCGAACAAAAGAAGGAAAAACCAAGGCATCTTGGCCGGGGTCTCGAGTCGCTTTTGGGTCCGATAATAGTAAGCAGCGACGAGGCGCTTGAATCGCCAGCCGTGCCCGTTACAGCCACTAACTTTCCGCCTGACAAGGAGTTACGCGATTCGTTCAGGGAGATTAGCATCACTTCGATATCGCCCAACCCGCACCAGGCTCGGACGGTATGGGATGAGGCTGAACTGGTGGAGTTGGCCGAGTCGATCAAGGTCAACGGCGTTATCCAGCCTATAGTGGTTCGCCGTGCCGGGGTGGGCTTTGAGTTGATAGCGGGCGAGCGGCGCCTCAAAGCTGCCCAGATTGCCTCGCTTACCACGATACCCGCGCTTGTGCGTCGGGCCAGCGATGAGCAGATGCACGAGTGGTCTTTGGTCGAGAATATTCACCGCGCGGATCTTAATCCGATGGAGCGCGCCAAGGCTTATCAGAGGTACATTAGCGAATTCTCTTTGACCCAGGTTGAGGCCGCCGGGCGATTGGGGGAGGATAGGTCCGTTGTTGCTAATTACTTGCGGCTGCTTGACTTACCTGAAGAGATTAAGCAGATGGTGGCGGGGGGACAACTCAGTATGGGTCACGCCAGGGCGATTCTCGGCCTGCCGACCGACGAGCTTCGCCGCAAGCTGGCGAATCGCGCAATGGCGGGGCGGCTGAGTGTCCGCGAGGTTGAGAGACTTGTCCGCAAGTATCTGGACGGCATCGGCCAGACTAAACCGACCGCGAAGATCAAACCGGCGCATATCATTGATTTAGAGGACAAGCTGAGCACTCAACTCGGCACAAGAGTAACGATTGAGACGAGGAAGAACGGCCAGAGAGGCAAGATTATTATTGAATTCTACTCGCTGGATGAGTTCGACAACATCACCGAAAGAATCGGCCTTGCCTGTGAGGATGTGCTTGAGAAGTAGTTAGTTGGAAAGTGGCCGAGGATCAGAGCGGGGGGAGATTGCCACGGCCCTTATGGAGAAGCGGTTCCTCATCTTGAAGGCAGGTTTTGTTGGGGTCCCATACTCTTTTAAATCAGCTTGCGGCCGCGATTGGCGGGTCAAAGACTTATCTTCTCCGATCCGGACAACCTCGTCGTAAATGGTCGGGTCAAAGTATTTACCTGCCGGTATGACGTCGTAGGGGATCTTGTTCTTGAGGCAGTGCTCGATTTCTTTGACGGCGGGGGCGAGCACATCCTTGTAGGGGATGCCGAGTTCGTTCTTCCGGTCGAGAGAGAAGATGTACGAGCCGTACATATCCAGCTCCCAGCAGGACGGCAGCGTGTAGCCGTAGGGCAGCACGATCGCCTTCTTCGCACGGGCCATGAGTTTGCTAAGCGCGGGCCTGGGATGTTTCTTCGCGTAGTCGGCGATTGCACGAGCCAGGGCGAGCTGCTCGGTGTAGGGGACATGGTGGTCGTGGTCGGAGGTCCAGAACCAGATATAGGCTGCGCCGAGGTCGTAGGCAAGTTGCATAGAAGGCCGTCGAAGCTCCTGCTCGGCGTGGCCGTAGATGGACATCCCCCACTTGGCGCGGAGCGCCCTGGCCGGCCCTATCATCTGCGAGTAGTACCAGAGAAATAGGCTCTCAGGCTCGACCGGGATGCTCGCTGCGAACTCAGCGTTGAGCCGCTGGAGCATCCGCCCGCGGTCATCATTGCCTGGCCGAATCTGCCAGCGGCACTCCTGTATGATGCCCGAAGGGTTGGCTTCGAGCTGGTAGTAGGCCGTGCCGACATACGTCTCCCAGATCGGCACATCCGGCTCGGGAAGTTCGAGAGAGCCCAGGTCGATCCCGCTTTGGCGCAGGATGCTCTCGTATCCCCTGTTATTGAGCTGCTCGCGTATGTGGGCCTGCATTACTTTGACGGCGTCCGTCGGCGATGCGTCACGAGCGTATTTGCCCGCGAGGATGCAGGCCGGCTCGTCGATGAACATGCTCAGCCCCTTGAAATTCGGGCGAAACAGCTCTTCCGGGAAGTCTATCTGCGGCGAATACCCCTCGTAGAAGACAGCCCGGCGCTTGATCCAGTCTATCTGCTCGCCCTGTGCGGTGAAGTAATTGATCCCCGCTGCGATCATTTCATCGTAATTGTCTTCGGTGAAGGGGATATAGTTGTAGTTTTCTTTCTCGGTCTTTCTTCCCTTGCCGTCGTCGCGGAAGTTCCGGCTCGTTCCTATCAGCAGGTCGGGGTTAAGCGTTAGTTTGATTATATCCTTCGGGGGCAAGACCGGCTGCCCGTCGAGAATCTCGCCGCGGATAAGCGGATGGCCGAGGAAAGCCCCTCTCTCGAAAAGCAGTCCGACGCTCTGTTCTGTCGCTCGCGGCAGCAGCTTCTCCCGCAAATCGAACATAGGCGGCAAAGCCCTGCCGGAGCGTTCGTTCACGTATTCGACCGGCGATTGCCCTGGCTCCTGGATGATGTAGCGGAGAAAATCCGAATTCCTTTCGACGTCAGCCGAAAAGAGATGCCCATCCGTCAGAATCCACAGCTTGAACGAGTCGCCGGACACTTTATTGCATGTGATTCGATACCAGTAGAGTCCTTGCTGGCCGGATGCCGAATCGGCCGCGATCTCAACACTCTTGACCAACTTGGAATGAGCATTCGCAGGCAGAGTTCCTTTGTACAGCGCTCGGATAGGCAGCTTATCCGCGGCAAGAGAGGGCAGAGATACAGCGACAACGGTTAGGAGTCCGATGATTCTGTGTAAACTTGCCATGTTTACTCCCAAAAGACGTTCAGATTTTTGTTTCAGCAATTGACGGGTTTCGGGCTTTTTACGGGTGGGGGCGGGTCGAGGCGGGTTGTGATGCGGTCCTTGATTGACCAGGCGGTGAAGAAGTTGCCGGCGGGGTTGTGATGGCCGATGTAGTATCGCCGTAAATACGTATCCACGTCGGTCTTGAACTGTTGATATTCCGCGCGGAAGGAATCTCGCATGTCGATAATCGGGTAGGGCTTGTCTTTGAGCCAATCGAGAAAGGTCTGGTCGAAGGGCTTTTGCCCTCTCAGGGCGGCGGCTATGTTGCCCTGACCAAAGGAGAGGATCAAAATCAGGTCCTTGCCAGCCTCCCTGGCGAACTGCTCGGTCCAGGTGACGATATTCTTAGATGCAAAGAGCGACGCCTCCGTGTGCATCTTTCTAATTGCCTGCTCCGGGGCGTCGGCACCGAATTGGTTCGGGGGGAATCCGAATGAGTCGGCGATAGTCGGCAGCAGTTTCTCAGCGGCCTCGCGCCCGCCGTGAAGGGCCAGCATCACGTGCAGAACCGGGTCGTCCTTGAAGGTCTCCCAGACGAATTCTTCATCGGTGAGCTTATAGACATCTTCGGGCTTAGGCAGGAGGTTGTCTTTCTTCTCGCAGCGGTTTTGCGCAACGTTTACCCGCAAGAAGGGCAAAGTGTATCCGCAAAACGTCCGTTGGCCGAAGCGGGTCGCACGCCATGAGTCGAGGTTGCGATAGTGGTCGTCGTCCCAGATATTGAGTATTACGTGTTCGGCGGGGCGGGCCTCTTCCACTTTCAACATCCGCAGATAGGCCTGATAGACGCCATAACCGCCGACGCCGTAGTTGCGGATCGGCTCCTGGATATGGGCGGCCAAGTATTCCTGCCAGGTCTCACCGTCGCTGACCTGGTCGCAGTGCGTGAAGCTGTTGCCGTAAGTGTGGATTCGGCAGGGCTTGTCCGCGTGGTTTATGACCTTCCTGGCCCCGTCGGCCTCGTAGCTGTAGAAGCCAATCGTGCCGTCAACTCCGTGCCCTCGGACGGAATTGCACAGAACCCATCCAAGCCCCGAATCGTAAGTCCAGCCGTCGTTGCGGCTCAGGTTGCACGCCCCCTGCTCTCGTTGCAGGAAGTTATCGACCTGCTCCCTCGTGGGCATAAGCTTGCGGAGGTATGCCTTGATCTGCGCAGCGTCGGTATCGCCCGGCGGCGGACCGCCATTGACACTTGCGGTCGAGATGACGGCTGTCCCGGCGGCCAGCTTCATAAAGTCGCGTCTTTTCATTTTCACGTCCCTTTCTTACTCAAACTGACCGATTTTACTTTTTGACACGGATTAACACAGATTAACACTGTTTTGATCAATCTGAGTTAATAGATTTCTCGGCTCGCCTTCGGCT
>DATEBC010000268.1:0-6291 GCA_035288065.1 Sedimentisphaerales bacterium
TGAAGATTATTATACATATCTTCCAAAGCAAAAGGGCTGCAAGCGTTCGGCGAGAGTTTCCGTAATTGGAGGTAATACGACAATTACAGCGTTCAAGCTGCAATTAGGGTGGTTAAGCTGCACAGTGCTTATCCTGTGCTAATACTGGCACAAAACCGGTCGGCAGCAAACACGCCCTTCGTGAAGAAAAGGAGAAGCAGAAGATGCCAAAAGAAAATGGAACCCAGAAGGGGCAATTGCCTAAGATAGAAATCATCTGTATCGGGCAGCGACTTACCTGTGGAAGGAAGAAGGCTATCCCGGAGACGGTAGTAGATTTGCTCATTTTCCCGTACTTGCCCCCGGTGAGACACACCAATGACCCCATCTGCTCGTTCTACGTAATAGTCTGAGAAAGAGTCGGAGAGTTCATGGCTGACTGCTCCCACTGCAATAATCGAGCACAGCCAATATAAGGCTATTGAAGCAAAAAGTGTAGCCAGAAGAAACCACATTATCCGCTGATTGACTGCCGTTCTTGGAGGCTGAGCAGCTAGTCTCGCTTCAGGCGTGCTTACCACGGATTCTGGTTCAGTCACTTGTCGGAGAAGAAACGAATGGCCACAAGCACATTTTGCTTTCTTACCAATACTTTGGGGAGAAACGCGATATATCTTCCCACATGATTCACATATCACTCTGATGCGTTGAGTGGATTCTTTGTGTTCTTCAGCCATAGTCTGGGCCCCGTGAGTGGCGACTTAGAAAACACCTTATTACGGCATGTTGGCTATTATCCACGAGCCCATTATACCCAGGAAGTAAGCAGAGGCGAAACAAATTCTGTCTTTAGAGTGGTGTTGCAGACAGATTTATGCTTGCCTGCGTTTGCGTAGCGTAGTCGATATTGTAAGTTACTCCATCATCAAGAAGAAGGATAGCCATAGTCGGTGAAGCGCTCAGCAGGAAGGCTACTCTTACAAATAGGACTTTTTCACATCTTATTCCCATCAGCAATCTCCTGAAAGAAATCTCTTCAAAATTGCCTTCCGAATGGCTGTGTGGGGAGAGACTCCAACACTCCTCCGTGAGCGTTTATTAAAAGAGACGCAAATGTTAAGCAAAAAGCCCCTGGATTGCACAGGGGCCGAGCAAGAAGCAAATATGAGATACAGCAGTGATTCTACCCATTCCGGACGAGGTTCTGTATTTCTGGGGAAAATTGGGCTGAGGGGCAGAGAAGAATGAGGCGAGAGTAGTGACGCGGACCTTGGAGGAGCATGAGATTGCCACGTCGCCCTTCGGGCTCCTCGCAATGACATCGATTCGGTAGCGGTGGTCGCATCCGAAAGGATTAGTCGGCGGGGGGGTGGGGAGATTGTGTGCGGGGGGGGGACATTTGAGGGATCGGACAAATCGGACAGGTTGGACCGGTAGGACAGGCGGGTCTGGCCGGACGGAGCGGGGTTATCAGGTTTGCGAGAAGTGGTTGAAGGACCGGCGGGGGAGGGAGCTTTCGTATGATGATGTCAGGCATTACCAAAGAATAGTCGTTGCGCTTGAGGAGACGGGGCGGTTGATGAATTCGGGTTGTTTGGCGGAGATGTTCGAGAGCGGGAAGTGAAAATGCATAAATGAGTTCTGCAAAATTGCAGGTTAGGCCTATATTGTTGAAGAAAATCGTCTTTGTGATTTTCTTCAATAATCACCTAACCTCTTGCCTGACAATATGTTCGCGTTAAAAAGAAAAAATCAAGAACGGATTTTTTCTTTTATTAAGTAGGCCTAACCTGCAATTTTGCAGAAGCCTTAAAATGCATAATGTAGGGGAGAAGAGATGGGCAAGCCCCACGGGCCCCGCCGCAAGGCGTTCCACCGCAAGGCGTCCCGCCGCGAGGCGTCCCTTACGGGACTTACGGGACTTACGGGACTTACGGGACTTGCGGGGATGCCCATGGTACGGGGTGGGGGTTTTTGTTTGGTATTTTTTTTGTTCGATTTTTTGATGCCCCCCACCGCAGGGGTGGGAGCTAACCAACGCCGAACGTGAAGTTGGGGGCTTTTCGTGTCTTGCTTTGGGGGTAGGCAACCCCCAACATGAAGTTGGGGGCTTTTCGCGGTGTTGTTAGTTTGGGTAGGGGGTGTAGGGAGAATTTGGGCGGTTTGCGTAAAAATAGGGGGATTTCGTTGCTCTGAAGTTGGCGGGGAAAGCGTGTTGGACGGTTTTTCTGAGAATTTGCAATAAGAAATCGGCTCCTGCACGTCTTTATATGTAAGACCTTAGCTTGACAGAGGCAAAATGAATTGTCTGTTGAGGAGGATACAGAAATGTTAAAGAAAATAACAGCCGGGTTTACCGCGGCGGTCAGGGTGATAGCCGAGGAGAACATCAACGCCCTGCAGAGCTTTGCCAGGGATGCCGCCGCGTTGCTGTCGCGGCTGGCGCAAATGCAGAGCGATGCAAAACTGCGAGAAGATAAGAAGACGACTTAGCCCGGATTCTTCAGAGCCACAGAGGGCTTGTCGCGGCCTTTGGCCGCAGCCAAAATCCGAAATACTAAATCCGATCCGCCTCAGCGGATGCAAGCAAATCTGAAATCCACCAAGGAATCCCTGGCGGGACAAATTCAAATGACGAAAAACTCAAAATTCAAAATCCACCGAGGGATCCCTGACGGGACAAGGTGGGACATCATGCTGAAGAGGAGTTGGTGGGCTGAAGCCCACCCTACTGTCTGCCGGGGCAACTATGAGGGCATTGGCACAAAATCAAGCATCAACAACAAGAAGAATTTGACGGATTATAGTACGGATATTCCGAATAGCGGTTCAATAATCTGAAGAAGTAGTAGTCCTTACTTTGCTTTGACGACTGGATGCGCAGGCTGGGCTTGCGCATCCAGTTGTCTTTTGAAGGGGATATCAAAGCTCCCGGAGCAAAGAGGCCGGCATAAATACTTCGACGAGGTAGTACCTCGTAACAATCGAAACTGTGGGCGTCATCGTGAGGCGCTTCGGCACCGGAACACCCTCTACCTTCGAGGGGTAGGAGATTGCCACGTCGGCCTTCGGCCTCCTCGCAATGACGAGGTCCACAAAACCAAGTGTTACGGAGTAGTAGTTTAGTTTCTACCAGTTTTCCGGGTAGCGGATGGACTTGGGATGGATGCTGAATTCCTGATACAGCTTTTCGATCAGGGCATAAGTCCTCTTGATCTGGTATTCGGTGGCCGGCGAGCCTTTGCCGTCGGCAATGACGCAGACGCGTATGGTCTGGTTCGGGCCGCTCCAGGCCCGGCTGGGCACGATGGACCATTGCCTTTGCCACTTCTCCGTGGCAAAGACCTGCCCGTCGCCTCCGCCGGAGCCGTTGCAGACGACGAAGTGACAATTGAGGTCCTCGGCTTTGGATAATCCGTACAGCGATGCCAACTGCTCGATATTGCCGGCAGCGGTTGCGCTGAAGTAAACCTCGATGGCGCGCCACCTCTGGGGCTGTTGAGCAACTCGAGAACGGACAGCCTCGGCGATGGGATCCAGCCCGATGTAACTGGCAAGGCTGAAGGGGCCTGCAAGAGGAGGCCTGCCGCTAAGCGCCATCAGGAGTATGGCCCCGGCTGTCATGGAGACAAGCAGGGCCACCAACACCTTAACTACTCTCGGCTGATCCGACATACTCCGGCCCAGGCTAATGATACAAAAATACGCACCTAACTACTTTGGGAATACACAAGGCAGTCACATTGTAAACATCGGCAGGCGCCTGTATGTTACTCCAAATTTTCGCCGGAAATTTTTTGTCTCCTCCGGCTTTCATTCAAACGCCGTGAGGGGCCTCTATTAAGGATACGAGAGGCCCTGAGCTGTGTTTCCGACAACCCTGAGTTTGCTGGAATTGTGCAAGCCAACTCTTCACAAATTCCTTGTTACAAATGTATTGATTTATGGGACGGGATAGTCTATACTGCCTCAACTTAATTCATTTCCGCGCAGCGGCCTTATGTTATTGGCAGAGGCGCGGACTGTAAATCGGCGGTCGTTACGCCGGAAGCGAGGTCCAAGAATGGCGCCGGAAGCCTTTGCAAATAGTAAACCGAATTCAGGGTGTGTGCACGACCACGTGCTGTCCACAGAGGAGATCTCCCAACTGGCAAGGCAGGGGTGCACTTGTGCCGACTGGTCGCTGGTTAGTGCTGCCGCTGGATTCGACCCGACAGCGGTTCGGGCTACGCATCTTAGCGGACGTGTCAGGCTCGGGGCATTTAACAAGCGGATAGCCTTGTTGGGCGGCATCGAGAAGCCGTCCGGCATCAGTTATGCGACTATTCACAATTGCACAATCGGCGACAACGTCTATATCGACCGTATCGGCAACTGCATCGCCAACTATGTTATCGAAAGCGACGTGATAATCGAAAATGTCGATCTGCTCGCCGTCGAGGGCGAAAGCTCGTTCGGCAACGGGACGGAAGTGGCCGTCGTCAACGAGGCCGGCGGCAGGGAAATACCAATCTATGACCGGCTTTCGGCCCATATCGCATATATCCTGGCGTTCTATCGCCACCGTCCGCAACTGATCGAACGCCTCAAGGCAATGATCGGCGAATATACCGCCTCGGTAACCTCATCCACAGGGCGTATTTGCGCGGGCAGCAGGCTGAGCAACTGCCGAATCATCAAGAACATCAGGATCGGCCCGGCTGCCGTGATCGAGGGGGTCAACAGGCTCGAAGACGGCTCGATCAATAGCTGCCCGGAAGACCCTGTCTATATTGGACCCGGTGTCTTTGCCGAGCGTTTCATCGTCTCAAGCGGCTCAAAAATCACCGACGGGACCATAATATCGGAATGTTTTGTCGGGCAGGGCGTCGAATTGGCCAAACAATACTCTGCCGAGAAGTCGGTCTTCTTCGCCAACTGCGGCGGGTTCCACGGGGAGGCATGCGCGGTCTTTGCCGGTCCATTTACCGTGACCCATCATAAATCGACGCTTCTGATCGCAGGATTGTTCTCGTTTCTCAACGCCGGCAGCGGGACCAACCAGAGCAATCACATGTACAAGCTCGGCCCGAATCATCAGGGGATTGTCGAACGCGGGTCGAAGACCGCCAGCGATTCGTATATGCTCTGGCCTGCGAAGGTCGGGCCCTTCACCGTTGTGATGGGCAGGCACTACAAGAATTCGGATACCTCGGACCTGCCTTTTTCATACCTCATCGAGCATGAGGATGAGAGTATTCTCATTCCCGGCGTGAACCTTCGGAGCGTCGGAACGGTTCGGGATGCGCGAAAATGGCCTAAACGAGACAGGCGCAAGGATCCGAACAAGCTTGACTACGTCAACTACAAGCTCCTGAGCCCTTATACGATTCAAAAAATGCTCGGCGGAAGCTGCCTGCTGAGAAATCTCAGGGCCACATCCGGAGAGAACAGCGAATACTTCACATACAACAACGTCAAGATTCCAAAATCCTCGCTCGAAGGCGGGATCAAGTTTTACGCAATCGGAACGGATAAGTTTCTCGGCAATTGTCTGATCAAGCGTCTGGAAGGCAGGAATTTGGCAAGTGTTGACGATCTTCGCTCGGCGCTGGCGTCTCAAAGCCCGATAGGGTCCGGCAAATGGATAGACCTTGCCGGTCTGCTTGCGCCGCAGGAGGTCGTTGAGAGACTGCTCGGAGATATCGAAATCGGCGCCGTAACCGCGCTCGACCGGGTCGGCGAGGCCTTCCGGGTAATGCACGAGGATTACGCCTGCTATGAATGGACCTGGGCCGCAGCCGTGATCCAGCAGCGGCTCGGGAGGACTATCGACCACGTCGGCCCGGAGGATGTTATTGAACTGGTCAAGACCTGGAAGTCGGCTGTGGTCGAGCTGGACCGGATGTTGTATGCCGATGCAAGAAAGGAATTCGCCGCGCCCGCCCAGATCGGATTCGGAGTCGATGGCGACCAGACGAGCAGAAAGGCCGACTTCGAGCAGGTCAGGGGCACTTTCGAGGATAATGGCTTCGTCCGGGAGATAGAGGCGCATATAGCACGTAAGACAGCGCTGGCGGATGAGTTGATCGCACGGCTTGAAAGAATCCACCCCCTCCCCCCTGATGGGCAAGCTCACGGTCGGGGCTTGTAGGCGTATGGAACGGCAAATCATCACAAGCCCGAAGCGTAAGGGCGTGTTGCTCAAATACGAAATCCGAATTTCGAAATACGAAACAAATTCAAAACACTAATGTCCGAATCAGCAAAACTCTGTTCTGACGATGTCAGAACAGTATGGGTCATTTCAATTTTGGTTATTTGAGCTTGTTT
>DATEBC010000269.1:0-2605 GCA_035288065.1 Sedimentisphaerales bacterium
AGCCGACATAATCCGGACAGCACATAGTTGTACTCGCTGCACGACCCGGTTCCGCGGGCCAGAACCACTGCGGCCGGGTCCCACGTGTTGTCGCGAACGTAACGAATCTTGCTTATGATATAGTCGTGTATGCTTATCAGCTTGTCGAAGTCGGTCGCCGTTCCCAGGGGACGGGTCAGGTCGGCGGCTGCCTTGCGCATCAGGTCGGTTTCCATAGAGTAGTTCGTCTCGGGCATCAGGTACCGCTTCCTCTGTTCGGGCGTAAGAACCGACGCATCGGGATATGTTGATCGCGCAGTCGCATTCCAACGCATGTTCCTCAAGGTAATGCCGACAACGAACCCAAGCTCAACCCAGTGGCCGGCTTCGAGGGTCTCGAAAGAGTAGTGGGCCAGCCTCTGGCCGTGAACATCGGTGAAGACGCGCTGTTTGCCCTTCTCGGGCAGGTGGAGGTAATGGATTTCCTGGCGGGGAGATTCCAAGGGCAGAGGCATATATATGTCGATCTTGCCGGCGGCCTTGAAGGTTGGATTCATAACGCGGTAATCATATTTGATCGTCCGTTGAACCGCTCCCCAGGTGGCGATTTTTGCCTCCTGGACGCCAATGAGCTGTTCGGTTTCCTGAGCACACAGCGCGCCGGCGACGACGAGGAACACCAAGGCAACCATCAAGCTTCGAATCGATCTATACATAAGAGTCGCCGTCACGAACCGAGTAGTGCGATTCCTATTATTTGCATGCTCATCATCCTAACTCATACATAGCCCCAAGAAACAGCGTTGCTCGTTGAGCAGCAGTGCACAAGGTAAGGCAAAAGCGGCGGGACTACAATGAAAATCAGTGGAACACGTGATATGCCCTAACGCCCCCCCCAGGAAACCCATCCGCCCCGCCAACTGCGTAACTTGGGCTAAGATGGGCGGCTACACAGCAAAAAACGCAGATATGACTTGCAGAGCACCGCATTTCATAAATGGGACGAGTATAAGGGGAATGGCCTCCTAAGGGGCCACCTGATGGTGGAATTTGGCTGTTTGAATAGATTTCTCCGCTCGCTTCGCTTCCGCCTTCGCCAAGGCTACGGCGGACAAGCCGGTCGAAATGACAGTATAGTCGAGAGACTTGCGAAGCGCGGTAAGAGTCACTTCCTACTTCCGTGTGCGGGCCGAATCTCTGATATTCTTGATCATAGCGGCTTATCGGAAATCAAAGCAGGTTTTGCATCGCGTACTTTGCGCCGAATCCTATGGCGACACAAGCCGCAACGACGAGTCCCAAGAGCATTATAAGCATAATGATTGCAGCGAGGTTGTCGTCCCTAAGACCTCCGACGAGCCATTCGCCAAAGGTCCGGCTCGGCGCCTTGCTCGCCTGCACTCTTATTGGTTTGGGCTTAGGCTGCTTCTTGGGCTTGGGCTGGCGTTTCGGCTTGCCTTTGGCCTTTGGCTCTTTGGCCGCCGTGACCGGCTTATTGCCCGAGAGGGCGGCTGCGGCGTCTTCGGATTCGAGCGGCTCCAATTCCGGCAGGTCCAAATCGGGCAGGTCGTCTTCCAGCGACTTAAGTTCGGATGCATCGAAATCCATCTCATCCGAAGATGACGGTTCCAGTGGGTCCAATTCGGGGATTTCGGGTTCTGCCATTTCAGTCTCCTCAGATCTTGTGTCCAGAGTGGTGGGTATTGTCGCCAGGGGCGGGGGCGCCTGAACATCGTGGTCAAAAGATTCGTCCGTCAATTCTATGCCTTCCCGCCGGGCGACTTCTTCTATCTCATCTACTTTCAGCAGGAGGGTCGGCCCGTCGCGAAACTCGCGCAGGACCCCCTGCTTGACCATATCCTTCAAGTCCTGCTCGGTCTTGCCGAGTATGCGGGCGGCTTCTTCAATCGAACAGAACATCCCGTCCATACTTAAATTCCTCCTGCGGGCAAGTCACACGGCTTGCCCTGTCTTCTCAGTTTGGAGAAACGCCTATGTTTCGATACGCGAATATTATACCTTCTTGAGGTGGTCTTGTCCAGCAATTTCCTTGAATTATCGGCCTTGCGGGTGCTCTTGTGCGGGCCGGGAGGGGTAAAAAGGCCCATTTCAGGCGGAAATCACGGGAAAACGAGGCCGCAGATATGGTTTGACGCCGCCAAGCCGGGACTGCTATATTATTGCGACGATGCACGGATATTTCGCCGTGAGCGGCGGTTTGTCCGTGTCTTAACAGACCGAGAATCTTTGGCGCAAGGAGCTTGATAATGAGGTATGCAATACGTTTTGGAATAATCTTTGTTGTCCTGGCCGGTTGCCGAACGGACCGGATAAGCGAGCCGACCGAGGCAAATGCGGCCAAGGGGCAGAACAGGAAGGTGCTGATTGTCACGGGGATCGACTATCCGGGGCATAAGTGGCAACTGACCGCGCCGGTTCTGGCCGAGGCGATAGGCGCGGATAAACGATTAGAGGTGACGACAACCGAGGAGCCGAACGATTTGGCGAGCGATGATCTGGGCGAGTATGACGTTATCGTGCTGCACTTTATGAATTGGGAGATTCCCGACCCGGGGCCGGCGGCGCGGGCGAACCTCAAGGGCGTTATCGCGAGCGGCAAGGGCTT
>DATEBC010000270.1:0-6544 GCA_035288065.1 Sedimentisphaerales bacterium
GTCCAACTCTCAACCGCTGCTGTCGGAGTACTCCCAGGGGCAGGTCGCCATCGCGCACAACGGCAACCTGATAAACGCGATGCTTCTGCGGGACGAATACGAGGCTTACGGCAGCATCTTCAAATCGACGAGCGATACGGAGGTTATCACTCATTTGCTCGCCAAGCCGAGCCACGTCAGCAAAGCGGACCCGCTGGCGCACGTGCTGAAGCACCTTCAGGGTTCGTACAGCCTGGTTTTTCTGTTCGCGGACTATATCGAGGCTGCGCGTGATCCTTTCGGGGTCCGGCCTCTGTGCATCGGGCGGACGGTCGAGGGGGCCTATTGCGTCGCCAGCGAGACGTGCGCGTTCGACGCGATCGACGCCGAATTCGTCCGCGAGGTGGAGCCGGGCGAAATAGTCCGGCTGGACAGGAAGGGAGTGACCAGCCGATTCTTCGTCGAGCCGGGCACGGTTACGCCGGCGCACTGCATCTTCGAGCATATCTACTTCGCAAAACAAAACAGCATAATCTTCGGCGAAAACGTGCACGAGTTTCGCAAGAAGCTCGGACGCCAACTGGCTATAGAGCATCCTGCGGATGCGGACGTCGTAATCCCCATACCGGATTCGGGGATATCGGCGGCTCTGGGATTCGCCGAGCGGAGCGGGATACCTTTCGATATGGGCATGGTCAGGAGCCACTACATCGGCAGGACGTTTATCTCGCCGGAGCAGAGTCTGCGAGAGCTGGCGGTTAATCTGAAGCTCCAGGTGATAAAGGAAGTCGTTCGCGGCAAGCGGATAGTGGTGGTCGATGATTCGATTGTCCGCGGCACCACTACGAGGGGCAAGATCAGGGCGTTGCGTCAGGCCGGGGCCAAGGAAATCCACATGCGCGTCAGTTGCCCGCCCATACGGTATCCGTGCTTTTACGGGGTCGATTTTCCCACGAAGGAGGAACTGCTGGCGAATAACCGCGACCTGGACCAGATCAAGGAATTCCTCGGAGTCGATAGCATCGGCTATATATCGTTGAACGGTCTGTTGGGCTGCGCGACCTTCCCGTCGGATCATTACTGCGCCGCCTGCTGGAGCGGCAAATACCCGATACCGGTCGATATCGCGGTCAATAAGTTTGCCATGGAACACTACCAGATGCGGATGTTCGAGGACCTTGACCAAGCCGATCATTGATGTAATTGAGACGGACGAAAGACGACGGATGACGGACGAAGAACGAAGGACGATGGATGACGGACGAAGAACGAAGGACGATGGATAACGGACGAAGGACGACGGATGACGGACGAAGAACGAAGGACGATGGATAACGGACGAAGAACGAAGGACGATGGATGACGGACGAAGGACGATGGATAACGGACGAAGGACAACAAGCATTAGAAGCGTAAGAGATTTAGAGGTTTATCGCCTTGCGTTTAGTGCTGCAATGAGGATATTTGAGGTATCAAAGCGATTTCCGAAGGAAGAGACATATTCGCTGACCGACCAGATCCGCAAATCTTCGCGTTCCGTCTGCACGAATCTATCGGAAGGTTGGCGAAAACGCAGATATGAAGCAGTCTTCATCAATAAGCTGTCGGATGGCGGGCAGGAGGCCGCCGAGACGCAAACGTGGTTGGAGTTTGCTCTGGCCTGCAAGTATATCAATGAAGACGTATTTGAAGGACTCGATGAGGAATATGAGCATATCTTTGCTATGCTGGCTACGATGGAGCGCAAGTCTGCGAGCTTCTGTAAAGCCCAATAGGGGTTCGTCTATCGTCCATCATCCATCTTAAATGTGGTGATCGGGAGTTGCGGGAGGAGATTGGAGAAACGATGGCCAAATATGTGAGCTACGAAGATTCGGGCGTTAGTATCGATGCCGGCGACGAGATGGTCAAGAAGATACAGTCTTACGCAGCCGGGACGTTCGGGCCGAGGGTGATACCCGGCAAGAGCGCTTTTGCCGGCATGTTCCGCCTCGACTACGACGAGCGGCTTTTCAAGAAGAATTACCGCAGCCCCGTTCTGGTTGCGTCCACCGACGGGGTGGGCAGCAAGGTTCAGTTGGCGGTAATGGCGCAGAAGTATGACACCGTCGGCATCGACCTTGTCGCGATGAACGTCAACGACATGCTCCTCCTGGGCGCTGAGCCATTGTTTTTTCTGGATTACCTTGCGGTTCATAAGCTCGATCCATCGGTTACGGCGGAGATGGTCAAGGGTGTTGCCGCCGGCTGCCGGATAGCGGATTGCGCGCTCATAGGCGGGGAGACCGCCGAGATGCCCGATACCTACGCCCGGGGTGATTTCGACATGGCCGGGTTCTCCGTGGGGGTCGTGGAGCGAGAGAGGATTATCAACGACAAGAACGTCAGAAGGGGCGACGTTGTTCTGGGTCTCGCATCCAGCGGAGTGCACAGCAACGGTTACGCTCTGGTTCGCAGGATATGCTTCAAGCAGCATAAGATGGATATGGGCGAGGCGGCGCCGGAGCTCGACGGGGCGATTCTGGGCGAAGTATTGCTGGAGCCGACGCGGATTTACGTCCGGCCCATCGTTAAGCTGCTCGCGCAGTACAAGGTCAAGCGGGTCGTTCACGCTATGGCGCACATCACCGGCGGCGGGCTGGTAGGCAAGATTTCCCGTGTCCTGCCCGGTGCCTGCGACGCCGTCTTAAAGAAATCGAGCTGGGCGGCGTCAAAGATTTTTACTTTCCTGCAGGAAAAAGGCCCGGTGGAAGAAGAGGAGATGTTCAGGGTGTTCAATATGGGAATCGGTTTTGTCCTGATAGTGGCTGAGGACTTTGCCGATTCGATTGCAGAGAAGCTGGCCAAATATGGCGAACAGGTCTATAAGATAGGCAGGATCACGAGCGGTGTGGGGAAAGTTGTGCTTAAGTGAGTTGATTCCGGATACTCGATACTGGATTCCGGATGCTCGCGGCCTGACGCCTGGTATTTGATTGACGCTTGATACTGATTCAGATGCGACGAGGCGGATACGGCAAGTTAGTTGTGGCGGGGCTTGTTTTTGCGGGTTTCGCTGCGAATTTGTTTTGGTGGCGGCTTGATGGGCTCAAGCGTTGGGAATTGCTTCTGCCGGTGAACAGTTGCACAGCGGCGTTGGGGTGTTATGTTCTGAGCCGGCGGTGGGTATCTTCATTCCTGGGGTCGCTTTTTGCCGGCGCGATTTATGGGTTCGGGCCGTTCATGCTCGGTTTGGGCAAGTTTCATCCGATGGCGGGCTTTATGGCTGCTTCGATTCCGTGGCTTTTTTGCCCGGCGGCTTTCGGCGGTAAGACGAGATGGCGGCGCAATGCGGGCCTGCTGGTGATTTTGCCTTTCGCTGCGATAGTGCTTTTCTTTGAGGCATCGGCTCATTATGGCTTGTTTCCCATTTCGATCCGGATCAGGCTGGGCAGCGACGACCTTGTGAGCCTGTTTGTGCCGCTTGTAGTGGCAGAGCACGACATCGTGAATACTACGATGGTCGGGTTCTATCATATCCCGATAGCGGCGCTGGTGATGGGCGGTGCGATGCTACTTGCGGCCAGGAGGCTGCATATCGTAGCGCTCTGCTTTGTCGGCGTGGCGCTGGCGTGCTGCAAATCGTTTCTCGAGGTAAGCCCGGTTATGTGGCTGTCGATTCCGGCAGTGTGCTGCTCGGTTCTGATAGGGGCTGGGATTGAGGGGCTTACGCTGGCCGGCTCGGCGGACAAGAAGTGGCTGCTGACGGCGGCAATCATTCAGGGCGGCTGTGCAATTGCAGCGCTGTTCTTAGCCACGAAATACTTCCAGGTATTTCTCGGCCTGGGCGACAAGTACGCCCGGCTCTTCGTACAGACGGCCGAGATGTATGTGCTCGGCACGGTGGCGGTGATGATCCTGTTCTTCACAGCCGGAGCGAAGCTGCGAATCCGGCCGGTCCGCTGGGCTATACTATGCCTCAGCATTGCCATAGACATCTTTCTCGCCGCAGGGTTCATCATTGCTCGCGTGCTTTGAACAGCCTTTTGTCTTGTGTCTCTGCCTTTCCCTGGAAATGGATAGGTCCCCCCGCCGCTGCCTGTGCAAAGTAGATGTTTAGCCGAAGAACTGGGTTGGCAACGGCTTGGGAGAGCACGGGCTGGAAGCCCGTGCGACCGCGGCCAAGATGGCCGCGACACGAAGGTATTTCGCCCGGCCAAACACGTAGGGGCATAGCGTGGCTGGGCAGCGGTTGTATCTGCTTCGTGGTTACCCGCTCCCTGACGGTCGCGGCTCGGTCGCGCATTGTTTTCGGCGGCTCGTTGTTTTTCGTGTCTTTACGCCTTCGGGGCTTATCCGCTCCCTCGCGGTCACGGCTTGTGGGCACGGCTTGTTGGCGCGGCTTGTTGGCGTGCCGTTGTAGGTGGTTTTTGGGCCTTTTTTTGAAAATAGTTCAGAAATTTGTTGAAAATCTCTGGACAGAAGTTGGGTTTTGTGGTATAATGATATTCGATGATGGGCAGGTTTGAGTTTTTATCATAATCCAAGTCGTCATCATAGTTGTTGTTCACTTCATATCGGACCTGCCCGGCAAAGGTGCTGGTTCTTTTATATCCGGGATTTTCACTTGTGCCGAAGAGGCTCTGGCTGCGCCGAAGATGTGTGCGCGGAAAGTGGGCCGGATGGGCGGGCTTGAAGACCCTATCATACGACAAACAGGCCATCATAATATTTTAGTCGTCATTTCATACGTTTCACCTGCCCTCCCCAAGGAGGCTTTTCCAAGGCCGGGCTTACACCGCAAGGCAAGCGCGGCGAGGAAAAGCTGAACCCTTCAATTCCGCTATGGCGAGGCACCCTTGGTGCTGCGTTCGACAAGTCCTGTGCCCCTGAAATTGGTGCGCCGAGCAAAGTACGTGTTTGGCCTGGGAACCGATTTTACGGATGTGGCGGCAGGAGACGGACTAGCCTGCTCTGCGAAGCGCTACGCAGGCTCACGGAGCAGAAAATCCCGTGCGGCCGCGGCCAAGATGGCCGCGACACGGTTGTATTGCGTACAGACCGACCGTTTCGAGGCGAAGAAGAAGCCAGACGGAGATTCGCTGATAGAACGGTGCATATTGTCGTGCGCTGCTTGACGGCAATAAGTTTTGCCGCGGCGGCATTTGCAGCAAGCCGGGTCAGAACGGCTTGAGACAAGCGGCGAGCAATTATTTGATTACGAAAGTATGCTCGAGACGGTCGGATAAAGCGGATCTCCTATTGCATAAAGGAGAAAGAAAATGGAACGGAAAAAAGGGTTCACATTGGTTGAGCTGCTGGTCGTAATTGCGATTATAGCTCTGTTAATGGGCATTTTGATGCCTGCTCTTGGACGAGTTCGGCAGCTTGCGTATCGTTTGCACTGCGGGACGAACCTCTCCGGCATCGGCAAGGCGATGCTGATCTACAGCAACGATTTCGGCGATAAGCTTCCTCGGGCCGGCTTCAAGGAAAGCGTCTGGTCGGCGACGATACCGAACTGGCGCAACGTCTCTCGAACCTCGGCATTCAATTCTTCAAGGGGCTCGGCTGCGAGCATTACGTCGAATTTCTTCCTGCTGATCAAGTATGCTGAGGTAACGCCGGATCTGTTTGTATGCAAGAGCGATTCCGAGACCGAGAAGTTCGCGCTGTCTGAGACGGACCTTGCCAACACGGGGGCCGAGCTTATCGACTGCTGGGATTTCGGGCCGACGCCGCAGGCGCACTGCAGCTATTCTTATCACTCGCCGTTCGGGAGTTTCGGCCTGACCTCTTCGAGCGATCCGGGCATGGCGATGGCGGGAGATCCGAATCCGTGGCTGAATTCGCCGGGCTTTGCGGCCCGGCCCACTGCGCCTGACTGGAACGAGTTCGACCCGGACGGCGATAAGGCGAAGATCAGGCTCGGTAATGCCCGGCCCCACCAGGAAGACGGGCAGAACGTGGTGTATATGGACGGGCACGTGGACTTCGAGAAGTCTTCGGCGTGCGGCGTCGATGGCGATAATGTATTCACCAAATGGGGCTCGGCGCCCGAGGATAGACAAAAAGGCGTAAGGCCCAATCCCGGCGATACGCTGGCAGACAAGGCCGATTCACTGTTGTTGACCGACGGCAGCAGCGATTAATAACTCAAACTGACCGATTCTGTTTTTTGACACGGATTTACACAGATTAACACTGTTTGAGGGTGTTTGGATTCCTGCCCGTTCGGCTTCGCTCAGGGCAGGCCTTTCGCAGGAATGACAGATACGCTTATCCTGTTGTGAAGACTGTAGTTACATTAGAATCTGACCCCAAAAACGGTCAGTTTGAGTAATAAGACATTAGGCTATTCGGGCGCACTGTTTTGGAAGCGGCCTTGCGGGCGGAGCGGGCGAGGCCGCTTTCTTTTTTGCTTAGCCACGAAGATACTCCGGCAGATTAACCACCTATGAAGAGATCGAAGTCAAGTAATAAAATTTCCTTTGCCTCAAAATATTTGATTCGAGGGCATCCTAACTTGCGATGTCAGGTCAACCATGCCGGAGACGAATTTTTCCTGAACCGCCTTTTCCCGTTC
>DATEBC010000271.1:0-2462 GCA_035288065.1 Sedimentisphaerales bacterium
CAGGGTTGGGGCCTACTATCACGACATCGGCAAGTTGGATAAACCCGGGTACTTCGCCGAAAACGAGATGGGCTCGGCCAGCCGACACAAAGAGCTTTCGCCGGCGATGAGCCAGTTGGTCATCGTCGGTCACGTCAAAGACGGTATAGAAATGGCCAAGGAATACGCACTTCCGACCGTGCTTCGCCAGTTCATTGAGACGCACCATGGGACCACGCTGATCGAGCACTTCTATCATCAGGCCCAAAAACAGACGGCGAAGAAGGCAAAATCGAAGGCGTCCGAGCCTCCTGCCGAAAGTGAATTCAGGTATCCCGGGCCGAAGCCTCGCACAAAAGAAGCAGCTATAGTAATGCTCGCCGACACAGTCGAAGGCGCCGTGCGAAGTCTTACCGAGATAACGCCGACAAAAATCGAAGCGGTCGTGCACACTATGGCGATGAAGCGGCTCCAGGACGGACAATTCGATGAGTGCGAAATCTCACTGCGAGAGCTAAGCCAAATTGAGGCGAGCATATCAAAAACTCTTGCGGCACACTATCATGGCCGCATCGCATATCCGCTGCGTCCGGACATCCCAGCAAGCGAGCAAACAGTATCTGATGAGCCTGCCGGGAAGAATAACTGAGAAATTATGCCGCCTGCAAAGCAAGGAATAATCGTCCAAATCGCACAGCAGTTCGACGGGCTCAATGTCCGGGCGGCCAATATCGAGAAACTCGTCAAGACCGTCTGCAGACGATTCGACTTGGCCGGGGCAACGGTTAGCATTGCAATCGTTGGCGACCGGCGCTTTGCCGAAGTAAACTCGCGCTTCAGGGGCAGCAAGGTTACTTCCGATTGCCTGAGTTTCGACCTCTCCGGGAACGGCGAAGCTCACTTCGAATTGGTCGTGAACGGCGAAATGGCCGTCAAACAGGCAAACTTGCGCAAGCACCCCGGCGAGGCGGAATTGGCCCTCTACATTACCCACGGCCTGCTGCACAACCTCGGCTTCAACGACGCCACGGAAACTCAGGCGAAACAAATACACCAGACCGAGGACGAGATTCTGCAGCAAGTCGGTTATGGCGTGGTGTATAATACGCAAATTAGGGCAGAACATCGCCGGCGCAGGATCGATCAATGACTTATAAGTGCGAGGCTTAAATACTCAAACTGACCGATTTTGCTTTTTTGACACGGACCCACGGTCCCATAGGGATTTACACAGACCCACGGTCCCATAGGGATTAACACTGTGGTTAAGCCATGGCCAAGCCATTTTTGATATATTTGGATTCCTGCTCCGCTACGGATGTTCCATTTCGCAGGAATGACAGATACTCTTATCCTGTTGGCAAAACTGTAGTTGCATTAAAATCCGACCCAAGAACGGTCAGTTTGAGTTAAATAATAAGTTGTTTTTTGGAAGGTTTTTAGAAAGTGAACGATACGGGTTTGCTGCTGTTGGGTGTTCTTCTGGTTGCCGGGGGCACAATGTTCTTCTCAGTCAATGCTATAACTCTGCGGACGTTTTCTCGGCTTCAGTTGCAGGAGGCGTTCAAGCGCGCCGGCAAGGAGGAAGAAAGTGCCCGGCATCTCATAGATAAGCTCATCGGCAACGCCGAGAATCTGATCCTGACCTGTTCCGTGTATCGAATCATCTTAAACGTTTCCATCTTGTTGTTGGTTCTGCACGTTTTCTCAGTCCGAGACACCGGCGAAACACAAGCCATCATTGTCCTTACAACGGGCAGGTGCGCGCTGGCCTTAGTCGTCACAGCGATCTTTTCATTGATATTCACTCTTGCAATCCCGCACGCCTGGGCCAAATATGCAGGGGAGGGCATCCTGAGCAGGACCCACGCGCTGCTGATGTTTTTCGCGGTGATAGCCTCTCCGCTGCTCTACATTTTAAGACTCCACGACAGTCTCGTTCGCAGGCTCGCCGGCGTGCCCGAGACGACGCCCGAGGAGCAGCAGGAGGAAAGGCAGGAGGAATTCCTCAGCGACCTCGAAGAGCACCGCATGGAAGGGGCGATGGATAGGGAAGAACAGGAGATGATCGAGAATGTTTTGGAGCTGAGGGAGACAAGGGCGGGTGAGATTATGACGCCGCGAACCGATATTGTCGCCGTCGAGGTCAATGCGGATCTGCAAAAGGTTCTTGCGACTATCTCAAGCGCAGGGCATACTCGCGTCCCTGTTTACGAAGGAAACATCGACAATATCATCGGTCTTGTTTATGCCAAGGACCTCTTAGGCGAGATCGGCAAGGACTCGGCTGAATTCAAGCTCCGCGACAGGATCAGGGAGGCATATTTTGTGCCGGAGACAAAGCACCTAAGGGTCCTGCTCCACGAGTTTCAGAATCAAAAGCTGCACGTAGCGGTAGTGCTCGACGAATACGGCGGCACCGCCGGCATCGTCACGCTGGAGGATATCCTCGAGGAGCTTGTCGGCGAAATCACCGATGAATA
>DATEBC010000272.1:0-6426 GCA_035288065.1 Sedimentisphaerales bacterium
CCCGTCTTGCTGCGAACATTGACGCCCGTAAAATCTTCCGGCCCCCCTTCGATCCGGCAAATCCCCAGGCTCAGCTTTTTCTCAACCTTAGGCTCGAACCCCCACCCGTCACCGTAGGCGGTGTAAAGATGCCCGTCATCCGCCCACGTAATAGGCCAATTATCCCCACCCTTTGCTTGGCGAACGATTGTCTCCGCCGCCCCCCACTCAATCTTGATATCACTCGCCGGATAAGGCCCTCCGTTTAGCCGTCGGCGGCACGCCGACGCAATCGCCCCGATAAAAGGCTCAATCGCAGAATATGCCGCATTGCCCTGCTTATTCAGCGACTTACCCGCCCGCGAAGCGACAATATCCAGGCTCGGTATCACCACAATCAAGCTGTCGTACAGCCCCCACGACCAGTAAGCATCCCGCGGCACGTCCTTCATCGTCCCATCCGCATTATTCCACCACAGAAGCCCATAGTGATCCGTCGCATTGAAGTAGTCCTCCTGCTTGAGCACCGGCAATCCCTTGATCTTCTCAGGCACATGTCGAACCATCTCCACAAACTCCGCCGGTATGATCTGCTCATCCTTTTCTACTCTGCGAAGTCCGCTACGTAGCACGAGCCACTTTCCGCTCCGCAGATACAAATAGCCAATCCTCGCCATCGCATCTACGTTGGCATGTATCCCGGAGCCGACCTCCCGCCGCATAATCCCGTTGATCTTGTGCTCGCGATAGGCGTTATTCCGCCAGGTCAAGTCGCTTTCCGCGATTCCTATCGGCCCGAACACCCTCTCGAACATCAGCTCCTGCAAATCCCGATTATATGCCAACGTTACACACTCCGCCAGCCAGTTAGGCCCCCCATCGCTATACGACCATTTCGTCCCAGGCTCGAAGAGCAATTCCGTATATCCCCCCGGCTTGTCGAACCCGGCAGTCTGAGTCGCCAGATGAAAGAGCGTAATCTTCTCAATCCAGCCGGTCTGCTTGTTCTCTTCCGGCGGCACCCCTAACTCAGGCTGGTACTTCTTGGCCGGCTCCTGTAGGCTCGCAAACTTGCCGTCCTTGAGCGCCAGCCCAACCGCCGTTACGCCGATCGCCTTAGTCGAAGACTTCAAATCATAGCGCTGGCTCTGATCCCCCCACCGCAAAACAACCCGACCATACCGAGTAATCATCCCCGCCCCATCCCCCAGAAGTGCATAATCCCGGGCCCTGGCCAACACCTCTGAATCCATCCCGACATCCTCCGCCTTCGCCGCTTCCCATTCCTCGCCGGGCCAGCTCACCTCCAATCCGAAACAAACCGCCTCTGCCAAACCGACAAGCACGATAGCGACCAGAAACCGCCTGTCCATTGCGAGACCCTTTCAAAAAGCTCGGTGCATATCATGTATCCGCCAACCACCAAAATAGTAAATAGTGAATGGCAAATAGTTAATTCCATTCCTGCCCTGAATCTCCGTGCCTTTGTGCCTATCGCGCCGCACTAATGCGCATAGAAAAAAGCCGCCTTCCCGGTGTCCGGGCAAGGCGGCTTTCAAAAGCATTCCGTTGCTCCTAACTTTCCGTTGTCGGCGTCTCAGGCGCCCCGGCAGCCTTCTCGACTCCTTCGGCCTTCTCGAGAATATCCTTTGCTTTACGACCCGCGTGACTCTTGCGATGTGCGATCTTAGGCAAGCCGAGCACCGACTGCTCCTCCTGCCAGCGCTCTTCTTCCTTCAACTTTTCCACTCGCTCGGCGCGCGTCAGAACGTTACGATGCCGCTCCAGCGCGCCTTTCACCTTCAATGAACGATCAATAGACATCAAAGACTACTCCTAACACTAATTTACCTTCTTAGGGTAAGCATCGCTGAAATAGTGCGGCGCAAAGGTCTCATATCCCTCTGGGGCCTTACCCTTATATTCTGCTCCGACATCGGCTATCTTTTGTTTCGCCAACTGTCCGTCGCCGCCGGGCGCAAAACTATTGTACCGGTCCTGCGTTATCAAAAAGTATTGACCGCCGGACTTCACTATCTCGGTGGCAATGCCATAGCTGGCAAAATGCGCACGCACAGGCGCCAAATCTCTATCCGAACGATACTGAACCAACACTATTGCATTGGCGCCCGTCGTCACGGCAGTCCCGGCATTGCCGCTCTCCGGCGACTTCCGTTCCACGGGCGCCGGCGATTCCTGCCGCACGCTCTTGTTCCTGTCCACAACCGGCGTCTGCCGATTACTGCCGGAGTCCGGCGGGCGACCGCTTTCCACACCAACGCTCTCGACAGAAGCCCAACGCTGCCCGGCCCGAAATGCAAGAAGCATAATGACAACAAGCCCCAGCAAGACCGCAATCCCAAGCTGATAAGGCACAGAAAACTCGACGCGACCGTGGTTGTACTGCACGACGCTTGGCTTTCGCCGCCACTTAACATACAGATTGCTTTTTTCAGCGGGCCGCTCCGGCTCGGCGGCAACTGCGCCGTCCGAGACAACAGCCGGACTTGCATCAACCGTAGCCTCGGTAACTGCAGATGCATTCTTTTCTGTTTCTGTGCTTTCTGTACTCGGGCCTTCTTCCGCCGCCTTCTCGACCCGCATACTCTTCAACGTCCGTAGGTACCCGGGCTTGCCCTTAGCCTTGCTCATGACCTCGTAAAGGGCCATTCTACCGCGTCGATAACGTGCCATAACTGCGCCCGCCAATTTTCTATTATTCGCCTGTTTGGCAATACTACCCAAATTTCAAATAGCAAACCTTCCCTCCCGCCGCACAAATTACAGTATCCTTCTTACATTATTTAGCCGCCAATTGCAACACGCAACTGCAATTCCCGCAAAATTCCGGACAAATTTTCTGCACCTGCTGCAATCTGAATCACCCCGCCCGGCTTCACGCCAACGCCCACTGCCATGACTCTTGGCCCGACCGCCGACGATTCCAAATCAGCAGCGAAAATGCGATCCCGCTGGATATGTATCATCCATCGATAAAGGCTTTTCTATCAAGCACTTAGGATTCTGTTGCCGTCTAAGCCCATCCTCCTGCCGGCCCTGTGCAGTGGGATTTCTGCGAAGGCCCAACACAATCATTGAACGGATTATCAAGAAATTAAGTATGTCGCGGAAGCAGCCTCAATGTTTGGCCATTTCTGCCCAAAAGATTTTCCTTTGCACCTACAGACTTTTATGCTACATGATTTTTTAGATTATAGGATGGCTTTCGCATTGTGCGGGAGCGGCCAAGGAGGCGGCCGATACAAGGACGGCCCCCCTTAGAGCTTTAAGGGTATGAATGGAGACTTGGGGTGACTGCAAAGCCGCTAGCGTGCCGCCGGGCTTTTGGCCTGATTGAGGCGCTCATCTCTGCCGTTGTGTTCATGGCAATTGCACTCGCCGCCGCTGCATTCAAGTGCAATGCAGTTATCGACGGTCGAAACGCCTATTGCCGCACCGCTGCCGCACGGGCCGCTCTGCTTCTAACAGAGACGTGGCGGGCCGCTGCATATCCAGAGACATTCGATCCGACAACTCTCAACGATCCTCCCGGATTGCTCGTGAGGCCCGCACAAAAAGGCTCGTCCGTGCCCGATGCGTTTATCCCGCTGGGCACTTACGCTATTGTCGCAGAAGACGTCAACTGCCTGGCCACCCTTTCATGGGACTACGACCCGGACACCCTGCCGCTGCGGACCCTTAATGTCGCGATAACCTGGCGACCCCAGCGGGCCGTATCACCCCTCTGCGATGTGACCGACAAAGTATTCAGACTAACCACATATACGGAGCATTGACTCTTGCGGACAATCAGCTTTTTCAAGGATTGATCAAAAAAATGAAGAATGGAATCTCAAGTTGTAGAGGACAGGTCAAATCATGAAAACAAATAAACCTAAGAACAATGGGTCGGTCTTCGCTTTCACCCTGTTGGCCTTCCTGCTCTTTTTTGTAACGTGCCTCGGCTTTATGAGCCTCACTGTCCACAACCAATTGTTCGTAGGAAGGTCCGCAGCCGAGATTGCTGCGAGATCTGCCGCCGATGCTGGCGTTGCCGACGCTATCGCCCGAATGGGGCAAAAGACCAGAATAGCCCCCTGGGACGATGCAGCATTGCCGTTCGTTGTAGATCATTCGCTCCCGAACTCCAACGCGACCTTTAGCTACAGCATCTCAGGAGCCCACGAAACAGGCTTTACAATCGAATCCGTCGGACAATTCGCCGGCGCCGTCAGGACTGCCAACGCGCTCATTGAAGAGCAATCATGCTTTGACTTCGGAATCCTCGTCAAAGAGAGTATCAACCTCAAGAACGCTGCATTGGTTACCGCGTACACATCCTCCGACCCGACAGTGGGGGATACGGGAGTTCTGATTGCATCAGCCAGCTCGGATCCCGACAGTATAATCCTGATGTCCGCAGCGGCAGTAAACGGTCAGGTCCTCACCGGAGTTAAATTCGATTTTGAATCTGTTTCTGTCCCCACCCTCCCTCGGAAAAAATGGCCGATACATGTCACCGGCAATATTCTGACAATCGGCCCTGCTCAAAGCGGCGAGTACGCGTTTGTTCGCGTGCTAAACGCCGACGAAACGCCGGGCGTCCTCGAAATCGACGGAGGCCACGTTGACCTTCACGTTGTCGGAGGTCTTATTATGGGCCGAGACTGTGAGATCAGGATAAAGAAAGACTCATCCCTGACACTCTACCTCGGCGGGAACTTCATATCTCGAGACGCAGCCGGAATAAGCAACGAAAACGCCGTCCCAGCGGACTTTATTCTCTACGGAACCGCCTCTGAAAAGCAGTCGTTGGACCTCAAAGCCAGGAACCATTGGTACGGCGCTGTTTACGCTCCAGGCGCCCGAATAGTCGTTCGAGCCAATGGAGATTTGCACGGCTCTTTCGTCGGAGCAAGCTTTGAAATGAAATCATCAGGAGAATTCAAATACGATACCGCCCTGCGCAACTACGGTGAATCCCGACTCGTGGTTAAACGATCGTGGCGGCAGCCTGACGCGGCGCCGTCGCCCTTGTAGCAATGATTGCGCAAAAAAAATACGTTCCAGAGAAATTTCCCCGATTTTCGGTCGGGGCTTCCCTTTCGACCGACCCCCGCCAAGCGGTGGGGGTCTTCCTTTCAACTATATTTCCCTTGACATCGCCCCGCCGATTCGCTATTATTTACGGTTTCTTGAGTATTCCCTTTCACTAATTGGACACAGTTTATGGAGTAGTGCATAATGCTACCGGTAAAAAAGACCAGTAAGACAAGAACGAGATCGAGGCGAAGCCACCAGCGGCTCAAAGCCACAAACTATTCAGTCTGCCCAAAGTGCAGCCAGGCAAAGCTGCCGCACGCAGCCTGTGACAATTGCGGATACCTAAATCCAAATATCACACTCGACCTTGCCAAGAAGGAAAGCAGTTAGCCGATGCGTATCGCTATTGATGTAATGGGTGGAGACAACGCGCCGGACGAAATTAT
This sequence comes from Sedimentisphaerales bacterium, assembly GCA_035288065.1. GTDB lineage: Bacteria > Planctomycetota > Phycisphaerae > Sedimentisphaerales > Anaerobacaceae > JAFGCD01. The sequence goes on from DATEBC010000272.1 coordinate 5,469, forward strand.
CGCTGGAGCGCTTGAATCGATAGAATTCCTCGCCGAAGACGACCAACTGATTCTCGTCGGGCCCCAGGATGTTATCCAGCCCCGTCTGCCCTCACAGAAATCGTGGGGAACTGCTATTGTCATCGAGCATGCGCCCGACCAGATCGGAATGGACGAGCCGCCCGTCGAGTCTCTGCGCAGGAAGCCCAGAAGCTCCATCGCCATCGCAGCCAAGTTGGCCAAGAGAGACCGTGCCGACGCGGTTATCTCTGCCGGCAACACGGGAGCATGCGTGGCCGCTCTGCAGATGAGAGTCAGAACACTGCCCGGAGTGAATCGTCCGGGCATAGCAGTCGTTTTCCCAACCTTCGAGGGACCCGTAACAATATGTGATGTCGGGGCAAACATCGCCTGCAAGCCGATCAACATCTATCAATACGCAGTCATGGCCGGAATATATTCAAAGAACCTGCTTGGAATAGAAAGCCCGCGCGTCGGCTTGATGAGCATAGGCCAGGAAGATGCAAAGGGCAACGAAGTCGTGAAGAAGGCCAGAGAGCTGATAAAATCCGACAAGAACGTCAATTTCGTCGGCAACATCGAGGGAAGAGATATCTTCAGCGGTGTCTGCGATGTCGCCGTCTGTGATGGATTCGTCGGAAACGTCATGCTCAAGTTGACCGAGGGGCTTGTTGACGGCCTTTTCAAAGCTATAAAGTACGAGCTGCTCGAAGAGAAGCTCCGCCTGGCGATGAAGTTCAAGCCGATTATGAAAAGAATCTACAAGAAATACGACTACAACGAATACGGCGGAGCGCCGCTGCTCGGCATCAATGGAACCGGACTGATCTGTCACGGGTCCAGCAAGGCAAGGACTATCAAGAACGCTATTCTCGCCGCCAAGAAGTGCAGTAATGGGAACATAAACGACAAGATCGTCGAGTACCTCTCTGAGACTTCTATAAGGACACCTGATGAG
>DATEBC010000273.1:0-3718 GCA_035288065.1 Sedimentisphaerales bacterium
CGTAGAAAATATGGAACGACCGGCCTCCGCGCTGCAGAGACCATCATATACCGATAATCAGCTTATGCGATGGTCAAGCCATAGCATAGCCATAAAGTGGGATCTTCCCACTGATAATCGCGGGTTACCACCTTGCGGTAACACAGCCGCATACAACCGAAAGGAGCCGATCATAGACAATTGTACCACATATGTAGCGACGGACACGCACAAAAAACAGCACAACGTAGCACTCTTGGTTCGCTGCGACGCCAAAAAACTGCTCGGCCGGTTCGTCGCCGAGCAACTGACGCAGGTCTATCCGCCCAACGCCGAGCAAGAGGCCGCCCGCGAACTGACACGCTCTCGCCAAATCGCCCGGGAGAACATCAAACGCACCCGGCATCAGTTGCTAAAGTCCCTCACCCGCCAGGGAATTGGCCGGCTTCATCTGGGCCATGATGCGTGAACATCCCCGAAGGGATTGCCTATCCGCAATTACAGGGCGAGTCCAAGACTGCATGACGGGAATGTTCTTTCATCAGCCCTGGGTGTGCAAGACATTCAACTGAGTTCAGTCGAAGCCCTTGTTTGCAGACGCGGAATCCGAGCCGCCGGCAGGCGATTAACCCCTGTAAAGCTCCGCACCGCGCGCATAAAAAAGGGTGAAAGACGGGATTCGAACCCGCGACCCCTGGAACCACAATCCAGTGCTCTAACCGTCTGAGCTACTTTCACCGCAATTCGTCAAACCACCAAATACCTATATTTTATCAAGCTGCCCCCTCCACGTCAATCCAGAATTTATCCCGCCATACCGGGGCGGCGCTTGGATATGCTTACCCGAAGGGAGTCTGGGCGTCGCTGCGAGACGGCGGGTTTTTGATGCCGGCTCTTTGAGGGTGCGACGCGAGGGAAAGCGGAATCGCAAAAAATGCACCGGACAACTTTAATTTCCTGCCTCCGGACACCTTTCATTCCCTTCCGGGCTGCCGATCTTCATATTCCTGCCGATAGCATTTATTGAATTTGACTCGATGAAGACCTGACCGCAAATTTGACGAGCGACGTGTGCTATATGCGCTATGCTGAGCATCATACTACATCAACACCCGACAATTGAACACGAAGAGCGGGCCAAAGCCTCCAAGCAAGACACCTGAAGGAGACCATGATCTTAGATCAAGCGGGCGAAAAATGTGCCAAGAAAGTGATTGACAATGGATTGCGGGTTTGTTAATATCGTGAGACGATAACGGAATGCTATATTAGGATGCGATATTATGATAAAAGATTTCTTCCTGGGCTTCATAAGGATCCACATACTCTATCACGCCGCCAAAGAGCCTGTGTTCGGCTCGGCACTGATCAAGGAACTTGCCCGGCATGGATACTGCATAAGCTGCGGCACATTATATCCAATCCTGCATCGCCTTCATGACAGCGGTTATCTTCGGGCAAGCAAGAAGAATGTCGGAGGCAAAATACGAAAGTATTACCGAATAACGCCGAAAGGACGCAAGGCACTAAGACAGAGCAAGAGCAAGATCAGAGAATTGGTGTCCGAAGTGCTGGAGGAAAAATGAGATGTATTTGACAAATCGATGCGCGTACGCGGCAGCTTGCCGTCAAATTGTCGCATGGCTGTCTCCGCCAGAGCGACTGTTTTACAGGCGGGCTCTGCGGGCGCTCCTACAAAACTCACTGAAAGGATGAGAGCATGGAAATACCCATATTAACCGCGATCGTCATTGTCGCCAGTTGTATCGGAACGATAACGGGCTTTGGCACGTCCACAATAATGGTCCCGGCGCTGCTCCTGTATTATCCGGCGCCGCAGACCCTTCTTCTTGTCGGCATTATCCACTGGTTCGGCGATATCTGGAAGCTGCTTCTGTTCAGGAAAGGTTTCCAATGGAAACTGATCCTCAGTTTCGGCATAGCGGGGGCGCCCGCCGCGTTTCTTGGTGCGTCGCTGGTCTTTAAGCTGTCCCCCTTGGTTCTTTCAAAAATACTGGGGACTTTTCTGATCGTTTACGTGGTGTACCTGTTCGCCAAAAGCTCCTTTAGGATCAAAAAAAGCCTGCTCGCCGGCGTGTGCGGTGGTGCGCTGTCAGGGTTTCTTGCGGGTCTCTCTGGGATAGGCGGCGCGGTGCGCGGGCTTTTCCTTATGGCGTTCGACCTGCCCAAAGCCGTCTATATTGCCACCGCCGGCGCTATTGCCCTGTTCATCGATACTACCCGGCTGGCAACGTACTTCTTGAAAGGGGCGCGAATCGAAGAGTTGCTCTTGTGGGGATTATTGCTGTTTATCCCCGCATCATTCCTGGGGGCAAAAATCGCCCAGCATATTCTCGAAAAGATTCCGCAAGAGCACTTTAGAAAAGTAGTTGCTGTATTTCTATTCCTTGTAGGAATAAAATTGCTCTTCCCGCCAAGATAAGAGAATTTGAAATAGAGGCGCTATTTTCTTCTCCGAACGGAAGGCTATGGGATCGCAAAGGGCACAAAGAATGGCCACACGGAAGACAAGAATAAAGCTGTTAAGAACAGTCTTTGTTTTGTTCGCGCTGTCGGCGTTGTTCACGGGGCATACTTGGATGGGTAGATGGGGGAAAAGACTAAATTGACCTTTGTTGACGGGAGATGATGCAATAGGCGCGCCCGGTCGGCGAGTGAAACTTTACTGAGGTAAGAACATGAAAAGCAGATCTGTACGGCGGATGAATTTACTGTCATTTAGATTGATGATGTCTCTTCTGGGATCATCATGGTTTCCCATTACAGCTCAGATTCTGACTCTTGGCGTTTTTGCGCTGCTTGTAGCAGGCGGGATCGGAGGAACAACTGGTGACGCGGAGCTCGCCAACGAACTTAGGAATACGAATCTTGCAAACCTGCTCGTGTGGTGCTATTGGTGGCCCATAATCATTATTGCTGCGATCTTATTTGGCCGTCTGTGGTGCATGGTATGTCCGATGGAGTTAGTGGCTTATCTCGCGTGCAGAATAGGACTGCGACGAAAGGCGCCCCCTTTTTTAAAGACCGGTTGGTTAATCACCATATTTTATGCGCTCATTTTGATTGTGGGAATACATACACTGGCAATTCACCGGATTCCTCAGCGAATGGCGTTTTATCTTCTTATGCTTTTGGCGGCGGCGATGCTGATTGGGCTGATATATGAAAAGCGGGCATTCTGCAGCTACGTCTGTCCGGTCGGCCATTTGCTCGGCCTCTACGCGCTTATTTCACCGTTGGAGTGGCGGGCGGATGATCTGTCAGTCTGCAAAAGCTGCAAAACAAAGGACTGCTTCGTCAAGAAGAATCACTATCGACTATTCGGCCGTTCGTGTACGAGTAACCTTTATCCTGCGACTATCAAGGACAATCGTGAGTGCCTGCTGTGCACACAGTGTCTCAAGGCGTGTCCAAACGACAACCTGCGATTATCAACGAGACGGCCGTTCGCAGATTTCGTCGGCGCTACCGAACTGAAAGACGCGCAGACGGCATTCGTTCTGCTGGTTAGCGGGTTTGTCGTGTACGAGATTCTTTCGGAATGGCCGACGTCAAAAAACATTCTAACGTGGGTTCCCAATCACATCTGCGATGCTCTTGGCATAACGGGTTGGATGATGGGCACCGTTTCTGCGGTCATTATGTTCATATTGTTCCCGGCAATTCTGCTGCTCGTCGTGACCGCCCCGGCAAGGATTCGCACGCGCGCATCGCTTGG
>DATEBC010000274.1:0-6684 GCA_035288065.1 Sedimentisphaerales bacterium
GATTGTGATGCAGCCCGGACGATACTTCCTCGACAAACCCCTGGAGCTGAGCGACCAAGACACCGGCCTTACGGTCGAATCGGCTCCGGGTGCCGGGGCCTGTCTAATCGGCGGGCGAATGATCACGGGCTGGAAGAAGGACGGCGAGAGGTTCTACTCGGCATCTCTGCCCGGAGTTAAGGAAGGAAAGTGGGACTTCAGGACGCTTGTAGTCAACGGCCGATACTGCCGACGCGCCCGCCTGCCTGAGAAAGGAACTTTTGCCCATCTTAGCTCGTTCGACGTGCCCTGGATGACGACGACCGGCGGCGGATGGAAACGCAAGCCGACAGACGAGGAATTGACCACGCTCAAGTACAAGCCCGACGACCTCGGCGGCTGGCTCGACGTCAAGAACGCTGAAATCACCATCTATCACATGTGGGATGAATCGCTCATCGGCTTGGCGGCCCAGGAACATGGAAACAGTTGGCACGACCAGGGTACGTATTTCCTCCACCCTAAAATAGGCCATCGGATATAATTGAATAGGTGCAACTAATGTTGTGGGCAGCTTACTTAACGTAGGTTCTCGCGCGTGGATTCTTCGAAGTAAGGACCGATCTGGGAGATTTTGTCATGGCTGACGAGAGTGTACTAAGAATAGTTTTTCTATGGGCCCCTGTGTTCCTTCTCGGTGTTGTAGTTGGGGCGTGCAAGCCGTCTGGAAGTGCAGTTGAAGTGAACAGACCCCCTTGTGAGCCTAACAAGGGGGCGGAACAGATTGTTCTCGGAAATGAAATGAGCAACCCGTCTTCTCCCGCCATACTCGACATTATAAGGACTCTTGCGACCGATGAGTCCCCATCTCTATCTGAGCAGGAGATGACCTTAATCCTACAGTCGCCTCCGGACGTCGGTCGGTACCGTGTCGGAATTGGTGTGTACGAATACAGCTGGGCATGGCGACTACCTACCGGGCGTGTCGTTCTCGTCTCCTACACGGGCGACTTGGGGTCGATGACTCCGGATAAGGTAAGAGTCTACTTGCATGATCTGAAGCGATGAAGTGTCTTCTCGTGACGCGAAGCATGAACGAGAACAGGTATCCACTCTTATAGTAGGACTGTCCGCTCTTTGAAAACTGAAGATTTGTTAGGAGTTCGTTGTTGGTCGTTCGTGGTTCATTGTTTGGCGAATCATGAGTTACGGGCGGGGACGCACTTAAGGGCACCGTGGCGGGGGCTATAGGTGGGATGTTCGGCGTAGGCGGCAGCTTGGTTTTGGCTCCGGCTGGAAGGCGGCGGCAAGGATAGTCTATACAGCCATAACGAAATTCACGATGCCCCATATACCGCTATCAACTGCGGCGGGCAGAACAACCGCATCGAGCACAACCTGATATACCGCGCTATGACCGAGCTGCACGATGGCGGCGGAATCTACTGCTTCGCCGGCAACGGCCTGGTCTTGCGAGGCAACTTCATCCGCGACATCATCGATACGGGCGGCTACGGCGCCTCGGCCTATTACCTCGACGAGAGATCCGAAAATTGCATCGTCGAGGGCAACCTCTCCGTCGGCATAGTCCGCCCCTCGCACAACCACATGGCCAACAACAATACCATTCGCAACAACGTCTTCATCAGCGATAAGGATATGAGTCTTACCTTCCCAAGGTCGTCGGGCTACACGTTTGAGAAGAACGTCCTTCTCGCCCAAGGCAAAATCACCTTCGACAATCCGGAGGGAATTACGACGTGGACGAACAATTGCCTTTTCAGCCGGGCCGGCAACATCGAGGGCAACAAGCTCGACAGATACAGCAGCACCGGCACTTCCGAACTAAAGCCGGACGCCGGAAATGCGCTCACCGACCCGCAGATTCTCGAATTTTATGAAGGCAAGGTGAGCTTCGCTCCGGATTCGCCGACATCCGCTCTCGGCATAGAGCCAATCAACGTAAGCAAGGCCGGCCCGCACCGGTAAAGCCGATTCGGACGATTGACGAGGTCGATAGTAATGCCGCATACTACGGCAAGTATATTCGCGGCAGTTTCCCGCTCTCTAATAACCACACCTTTTCATTCGGCACACTTGAAACTTCCCACCCGGCACTTTCCAAAAATGCTGCGTCTTTCAGTTGCTCGCTCGTAGCCGGCGATATTACTATCTTGGCCTGAGATTCCCTGGCGATGCCCTTATTCGGCACCTCAAGATCGGAATTCCAGAAACAATTAGTCACGCTCGAATGCGCAGCAAATTTCTCTACGTTAACATACCCGATAAAAGCGGCCCCATCTTTGCAGTCATCGGCCAACTTCACAGGTGCAGAGGAGTACGACCTTTCAAGTTTCGTCCTGAAGCCCTGGCCCCCCGCAAAACCTCCAACCAGCTCGCATCCTTCCCCCGACACTGTCACTGCTACAAGCGAATAGCAGTCATAAACCTTCGAGTCATACCCTCCCAATCCCATAAAACCGCCGATGTACTTGCCGTTCCTCCTGCTGCATACTATCTCTCCAAGACTGCCCGACTTTTCAATTACGCCGAAATTACCCCCAACAAAGCCTCCCAACTGAGACATTCCATCACAGATAACGTCCAGTCTGATGTCCGACAGAGACTCAACAATACGCCCGTAGTTTCGGCCCGCCAGTCCGCCCCAACTTGTATCATCTTTCCCTCTATCCACAGTATAGACCCTGCCACTGGCTTTGCACTTCTCAATTAGCCCCTCGTTTTTCCCGCAGAGCCCGCCGACAGACCTTACGCCGGAAACCTCAAAACCCTCAACAACAACATTCCTCAAAATCCCTGTTTGAAGAACAACTGTAAACAAACCCGAATACGGCAGTTCGTTGTTGATAGAATAACTTCTTATAACATGCCCGTTTCCATCGAACACACCGCCAAAACCGAACCCAAAACCGATGCCGTGAAAATCCACTCCCTTCATATCGATATCCGCCATAAGTCTATAATGCTTCTCAAGGTCCTGCGGATAGACACCTATCAATTTCAGATGCTCGGCGTCGTAAATAAGATAGGGATCATCAACCGTTCCGGTTCCGCCGCCATATTCGACGGGATCGTCCTTAATCACCACACCCGGAGTATTCTCCCACACAAGGCGCGGATAATCGCTGTCCTCATCGATCACCCACACGCCGTCGCCCCAGTATTTGAAAGTTGACCTTTTCTTCAGCTCACTCGTCCGCTTAGATACAGCAGACATGTCAAAATCGTTGCCGCTTCTTTCTGCATCCCAGAAAGAAATATCGACTACGCCGGTGTCTTCGCCGACAAAACCGCCGGGCTTGGCGCTGACAGACGTAGCCTTGCCGATAGAATAGCTTCTGAGTATCCCATAGCTGTTCCTTCCGGCAAATCCGCCGACATTATCGCTCGCCGCCGCAGTGACATTGGAATAGCAGTCAATAATATACCCATCGTTTTTCCCTGCAATTCCCCCGATGCCGCTTTTGCCGACAACCTGCCCCTCAGCAAGGCTCATAGCTATCAGGCTATTGTTATTCCCTACAAGCCCACCGATTTCAGAACCCTTGCAGATGACTTTGAAATCAAACGAAAAGCAGTTGCATATGGAACCATTGCTATACCCGCAAAGAGCGCCAATGGTGCTTGCCCTGATCTCCGAGACAATACTCACTCCGTCGCAATTGCTGTTAGTTATGGTCCCGCTATTTTGACCGATAAGGCCGCCGCCAACGTTAAGCGTGTTTTCCGCGACTATATTGCACTTGCTGGAGCAATTATCGATAGTGCCAAACTGACTCCACGCCACAAGCCCGCCGACAACGTTGAATTTACCGGAGTCCTCATAAGCGGTTATAGTTACATCAGACGTCGAATTCTTGATTGAAGCATTGTCCAGAAAACCGACCATCCCACCCACAACATAGATGCCGCTGAGCCTGCCCATCACCGAACAGTTCTCCATAATACCTTCGAGCGAAGCTACAAGACACGATGTTATATTGCGTCCTTTGACATCGGCGTTCACAAGACGAAGATTCTTGATTACCGCTTTCCCCTCGAGGTCCCCGAACAGGGCCAGGTAGTCCACAGACCGGTTCTCCGCCGTGAAGTTTGATATAGTATGCCCTCCGCCGTCGAACACCCCATTGAAAGCCTTGCCCGACTGGGGGCCCCATTCCTTATCGTCAAGATCGGGCGCGATGATCGCGCGTTCATAAACCGTCCCTGCCATATCAAGATCAGCGATAAGTATGAAATGTGATTCATAATCGGACTGTGTCCTACCCAGCTCGAGCAGATGTTCAACACCGGCTATCCGATAAGGATTATCCGCCGTTCCATCCCCGCCCCCATACTCACCGCAGAATCCGCGCGAAATCACTACAGAAAAAAAACTCAGAACAACGAAAGTCTTGCGCATTAGAAACCTCCATATTCTAAACGGGAGACAAGAGAGCTATATGAAGAATCGAGGAGGCCGGACATACTCTGTAGAAAAGCCTTCAAAAGCAACATCTCCCATCGCACCTTTACAAACGGCATTTCTGCACGCCTTAACACTTTTCTTGAGGCAGACCTGCAAGTCCGGGCCATATAATAGCAAAACTCCATCCCAATGTCAAACTATATTTTTGACAAATTCAGTACGTCATGTCGCATAGAATACAAGAAAAGCGGGATTGTCGTGCATTGCGGGCTTAATGGGCGCGGGAGAATTGAAGGAGGAGAATTAAAGGCGTCCGGACATACGCTTTGGCTGTTGACCATTTGGCGGCTCGGTGGTACAAAGAGAGCCATCGTATCAGGCCCGAAACAACTTAATCGAAAGGAGTAGTATTATGGAAAACAAAGGATTCTTCGGCGGTTTGTTCGATCTATCGTTTACTGAGTTCGTCACGACACGTGTGATAAAGGTTCTCTACATCCTGGCGATTCTCATATCGGCTATCGTAGCTTTGATCCTGCTAATCAGCGGCATAGCAAAGGGAGGCGGGATGGCGTTCCTTGCCATCATCGTTTCCCCGATAGTCTTCTTTCTATATGTACTGATGGCTCGCATCTGGCTGGAAGTGATCATCGTTCTGTTTCGGATCGCCGAGAACACGGGCCGGCTCGTTGAGCACGCTGAGAAGAGCGCCGCTGCACATTGACCCGGTGTGTTTGCTCATGTTCTCCGCCCGGAAATCCGCACACCAGCAGCGGCGCGGGCCGACCGGCGGTGTTTCGTTGCCATTTTGGGCCTTGACGGACCAGAAAACCGTTGTTAGAAGAGAGGTTGCCTCAAGGCGAATAGAACTATATTGAAAGGGGTCAGACTATGCCGAAGAACGAAGGCCCAAACAAAGCGGATGAGGCCGGCAGCGATGAATCAAGCGCCGCTCCGGCGAAAAGACAAAGCCCGGAGGCCAGCAGTGACGCCCGTCGGTGGGCGATGTTCTGTCATCTGGCCGGCTTGGCCTGGATGATGGTTTGGCCCCTGCCGATCATAGGCGGTGTAGTCGCTACCCTAATTGTCTGGCAGATTAAGAAAGACGACGACCCGTTCATTGATCGCAGCGGCAAGCAAGCCCTCAACTTCCAGCTCTCGATGCTGATATACTCGGCGGTTCTGGCTATTACCGTCATCGGCGTTTTCCTGCTGCCGGTTGTCGCTGTTCTGAATATCGTCTTCACAATCATCGCCGCCGTCAGAGCCGGCGACGGCAAGCACTACAGCTATCCGTTGAGCATCGAATTCATAAAGTGAATACCGTTCGGCCGTCGCGAGCCGGCGTTGTGTTCATACTACCGCCCGGCAACCCGAATTGCCCTATTGACTTGAGTATCAACCAAATGGATTGGAGGATACCCCTCAATGAAACCCAAAATCGACCCCGTTAGAAATGGTTGCTCCGCGTCTGATATTGTCTCCTCCGTTGGAATTTCTAACGGCGTAAACCGACGGGAGTTTATCAAGTGTATGGGGGCCGGCGCTGCGGCGCTCGCAATATCAGGCTGCGTTAGTCTCAGCGAGTCGAAAAGCCAAGGTGCTTCGGCGAAGATACCCAACTTCGTAATCATCTTCTGCGACGACCTGGGCTACGGCGACCTCGGCGTCTATGGGCATCCGACGATCCGCACACCCAACATAGATAAGATGGCCGCCGAAGGGCAGAAATGGACGAATTTCTACGTGGCGGCGAGCGTCTGCACACCGAGCCGGGCGGGCCTATTGACCGGGAGGCTGCCCATTCGCAGCGGGATGTGCAGCGATAAGCGCCGCGTGCTCTTTCCCGACTCGGCCGGAGGCCTGCCCGAAAGCGAAGTTACTATCGCAGAGGCCCTGAAGCCGGGAGGCTACGCCACCGCGTGCATCGGCAAATGGCACCTGGGCCACCTGCCTCAGTACCTGCCCACCCGGCACGGGTTCGATTCCTATTTCGGCATCCCATACAGTAATGATATGAAGCCGACCCCCCTGCTCGACAACGAAGAGACTATCGAGGAGCCCGCCGACCAGACCACCCTCACCAGACGCTACACCGAGCGGGCCGTCGGCTTCATCGAGAAGAACAAGGGCAATCCGTTCTTCCTGTACTTCGCTCATACGTTTCCGCACGTGCCGCTCTTTGCCTCGAACGTCTTCAAAGACAAAAGCGCCCGCGGGCTCTACGGCGACGTCGTCGAGGAGCTGGACTGGAGTGTCGGGCGGATACTCGATGC